>JAEYQN010000139.1 GCA_023409995.1 Cyanobacteria bacterium OH_CBB_238
TGCACCACCAGACCCACTAGAGGAGTTATTGTTAAATACTGAAGCGGAAACTGTCATTTTTCCATAATCATTGTATATCGCTCCGCCATTATTACTTGATGAATGATTAGAAATAAATGATGAATTAGCTATATTGAGGTTTGAGCCAGATGTTGCATAAATTGCGCCACCAACCCCATTAGCACTTTTGTTTTCTGAAAAATTAACCTCATCAATAGTTAATGCGCTTTCATTATAAATTGCCCCGCCATTCCCTACAGACGTATTATTCTTAAACGTTGAGTTTGTAAGTGAATTTGTTTTGCCTGATGCAGAATTGAAAATTGCCCCACCAACATTATTAGCACTGTTTGAATCAAATGTTGAATTATATATGTTTAAAGAACCATTGTTATATATGGCTCCTCCATTATCTACTTCTGCTTTGTTTGATTTAAATATGGAGCCATCAATAGTTAGATTACCTGTTGATGTGTTATAAATAGCGCCACCAACACCATTTTGTGAAATATTGTTATCAAATTGAACATTATTTAATTTAATAAGCCCTTCGTTATATATAGCACCAGCGTGGTTTGTTGCATTATTATTTTTTATTAGTGAATCTTTTATTTCTAAGGTATGGGCAGTGGAGTTAAATATAGCACCAGCTATATTCTTGGAATAATTGTTATCGAACGTTGTCGAAATAATTTTCATGTAGCCGTCATTATATATAGCACCACCATTGTTGTTTTGCGTTTTATTTTCTGAAAAATTAGAATTACTAATTAGTGTAGATGCTCCTGTGGAATTATAAATAGCACCACCCACACTATTAGTTGCAATATTTCTGTTGAAATTCACATTATCAAGCTCCAGCTCTCCTTCATTGTAGATAGCCCCACCATAAGAACTTTGAGTTTTGTTTTCATTAAATTGAGAATTTTTTATTATTATTTTTCCGCTATTAGAATTGAAAATAGCACCCCCGGCACCATTTGCTACATTTTTGTTGAAATTTGTATTATCTATAGTTAGATTTTGGGATGTATTGTAAATAGCACCGGCTCTATTACTGGTATAATTGTCAGTAAAGTTCGAGTTTTTTATATCAATGTTGCCAGAATTATAAATAGCACCACCGTACCCATTAATTACGTAGTTATTGCTAAATACCGTATTATTAATTGTCGCTACTCCACTGGCATTGTTGTATATTGCTCCACCATCATAGTTTGCGTGATTGGCATCGAAGATACTTCCATCTACTCCTAAATTGCCTTCATTGTATATTGCACCTGCATTACTCCCAGCTGCATAATTGCTGGAGAATAATGTGTCATATATATTTGTACTTGATTGGGTTGCATTATAGATAGCGCCTCCGTATCCATAATTTGTATTATTACCAGAAAAGTCAGAGTTTGATATTGTACTCTCGCCCCTATCAACATAAATGGCACCGCCATTATAGTTCGCATAGTTGTTATTAAATGCAGTGTTATTTATTTGTAAAATTCCATAGTTATATATTGCTCCACCATGGTTGCTTTGAGCTTTGTTATTTGACAAAGTACTTCCTGCAATTGTCGTTGATGCTCCTGTTGCATTATAAATTGCACCCCCAAATCCACTTTGTGAAGTGTTATTATCAAGTACTGAATCAGATATGCTAAGCATGCCTCCGTTTGCATTGAATATAGCTCCTCCATCAGACAGAGAACTATTGTTTAACAAGATACTCTCAACAATTGAAGATTGTCCGTTATTATATATTACGCTGCCAACGTACCCTGAAAAATTTTTTATCGAAGATGCTATTGAGTTATCTGAGTTTAGTGATCCAAAATTATTTATGCTTAATGTTTTTCCTGAATATACACTGAATCCTGCAGCGGAAGAAGCTCCATTAAGGTTGTAATTATTCCCATATACTGAAAGATCATTACTTTGAAATGCTCCAAGAGTTGATGAGGTATTTACATCTGTATTAGCAGTGAAGTTCGTAGCAGAAGCATCATTGATGGCTTGCCTTAATTCGTTTATCCCACCTGTATAATTATCCGCATAGCAAGAATTTTGGATAGTAAATCCAAACAAAAATAGGCATGTTAATGAATATTTAACATATTTATTGAGCATCTTCATCCTCAGTTGTTATTCCACATGTCGGCAAAAATTATTCAGAATCCAATAAAGTTAATGATATACGTCAAAAAGCACTAAAGAATCAATTAGATAGATGATAAGACCTATAAGACTAGTAAAAAAGAATATATTTATTCTATAAAAACGTTACATTGTCGTGATATTTTTTAACAATAAAATTCAAGAATAATTGTTGATTTTACTTTAAACATGGAATATAATTATAACAATAATCTGAGGGAAGCAAGGGTGAATATCTTTTTTAGATATGAGTCCCTCACTGGTCCGCAACCGTAATAGTCGGAATACTTGGATAACGATTTTTGGCAAGTATCTGATGCCGAAACTTAACGTACGATGCATCGCCTATTAGCTAAATTTCGACAAACCTCGAGACAGGAGATTTGGGTATGGAAGTGTCTTTAAAGAAGTATACTTACTCTTTAATATTGCATCTTTTTATCAACCCTATTTCCACATTATTCAGTTTTTAAAGGAGATATCTAGATGGATAAAGTTGTGAATGGAGATGAAAGAGTTATAGAATTAAGTGCTATAAAACAAACAAATCCAATTGAGAGTGCAAGTTTTGCAAAACCAAATATTTCTGCAGAGCCACCAAACAAAATGACATCATCAATAAAAAATATTGTTGGGCTTATCCATAAACACTCTTTTGATGATGTGAAGATTGTTAAAAAAGATGGAACAGAAGAAGATTATAATGTTCAAAAAGTAGTCAATGCTGTGACTAAATCAGCAGATAGATTACTTGTTAAGTTTAGTGAACAAGAAATTCATTCAATATGTGAAATTGTTAATAAAAATGTTATGCAATCTCAAAAGAAAAAAATCCAGATTATGGATATGCACAACATTGTTGAAAGTGCTTTAGAACAGGTAAATCATAATGTTGCAAAAAGTTATAGAGATTACAGAAACTATAAAATAGATTTTGTTCAGATGCTTGATAAGGTTTATCAAGAAAGCCAAAAAATTATGTATATTGGAGACAAGGAAAACTCTAATTCTGATTCAGCACTTGTTTCCACTAAAAGATCACTTATTTTTAATCAATTAAATAAAGAGTTATATAAAAAATTCTTTTTAAATGTAGCAGAGCTTCAGGCTGTACGTGATGGATATATTTATATTCATGACATGTCTGCAAGAAGAGATACTATGAATTGTTGTCTTTTTGATGTGGCTTCTGTATTAAGAGGTGGTTTTGAAATGGGTAACCTCTGGTACAATGAACCAAAAACACTGGAAGTTGCTTTTGATGTTATTGGTGATATAGTTATGGCTGCTGCGAGTCAGCAGTATGGTGGTTTTACTGTTCCAGAAGTAGATAAATTATTGGCGCCATATGCCCAAAAAACATATGATATTAATTACCAAAAATATCTTGATATGGGTGTTTCAGCTGAAATTGCTGAAAAAGAAGCAACTGCTGATGTTGAGTTAAACTTCCATGATGGCTTCCAAGGTTGGGAATATAAATTTAATACAGTGGCTTCAAGTAGAGGGGACTATCCATTTATTGCTATGTCAATGGGGCTTGGAACCAGTAAGTTTGAGAAAATAGCTTCAGTCCAAATGCTAGAAGTAAGAAAAAATGGACAGGGTAAAAAGGGATGTAAGAAGCCTGTTTTATTCCCTAAAATAGTATTTTTATATGATGATGAGCTACATAATGATGGTGGCGAATTAGAAGAACTTTTTAATGCCGGTGTTGAATGTTCTCAAAGAACAATGTATCCTGATTGGCTATCACTTACCGGTGAAGGCTATGTATCCAGTATGTATAAAAAATACAAAAAAGTTATTTCTCCAATGGGCTGTAGGGCCTTTCTATCTCCTTGGTATGAAAAAGGAGGAGTGAAGCCGGCTGATGAAAATGATTTACCTGTGTTTGTAGGTAGGTTTAATATTGGTGCAATAAGTCTGCATCTTCCTATGATTTATGCCAAGGCACAAAAAGAAAGCAAAGACTTTTATGAAGTACTGGATTATTATTTAGAACTTATAAGAGGAATTCATGTAAGAACATATGATTATCTTGGAGAACTGAGAGCCTCAACAAATCCTTTAGCTTATTGCGAAGGTGGTTTCTATGGCGGAAATTTGGGCATACATGATAAAATTAAACCTTTGCTAAAATCAGCTACAGCTTCTTTTGGAATCACGGCATTAAATGAACTTCAAGAATTGCACAACAAGAAATCGCTTGTTGAAGATGCTTCTTTCGCCTTAGAAGTTATGGAGTATATAAATAAACGAGTTGATGAATTTAAAGATCAAGATGGTTATTTGTATGCTATTTATGGGACTCCTGCAGAAAACCTTTGTGGTCTGCAAATAAAACAATTCCGTAAAAAATATGGAGTTGTTGATAAAGTCTCTGATAGAGGTTATGTTTCAAATAGCTTCCATTGCCATGTTTCAGAAAATATTGGTCCTGCACAAAAGCAAGATTTGGAAAAAAGATTTTGGGATTTAATGAACGGTGGAAAAATACAATATGTAAAATACCCTATCTCATACAACAGAAAAGCCGTTGAAACTCTTATTCGAAGAGCAATGGACATGGGTTTTTATGAGGGAGTTAATCTTTCGCTTGCTTATTGTGATGACTGCGGGCATCAGGAGTTGTCAATGGATGTTTGTCCACAATGTGGAAGTACTAATTTAACTAAAATTGATCGAATGAATGGTTATCTTTCTTACTCCAGAGTTAAGGGTGATACTCGTCTTAATGAAGCAAAAATGGAAGAGATTAAAGATAGAGTCAGCATGTAATGAATTACCACAATATAACAAAAGAAGATATGTTAAACGGAGAAGGTTTGAGGGTTGTTTTGTGGGTATCTGGATGCGAACATCGTTGCAAAGGATGCCATAACTCCATTACTTGGGATGTAAATTCTGGGATTCTATTTGACGAAAAAGCTGAAGAAGAGCTATTTCAAGCATTAGATAGATCATATATAGACGGAATCACGTTTAGTGGTGGCGATCCATTACATCCATCTAATCGGTCGGAAACATTTAGATTGATAAAGAAATGCCGAAGTCAATATCCGCAAAAAACAATATGGTTATATACCGGATATAATTGGGAGCAAATAAAAGAGTTTGATGAAATTCAACTTATTGATGTTGTCGCTGAAGGTAAATTTATTGAAGAATTAAAAAACAATAATAAGCACTGGGTCGGTAGTTCTAATCAGAAAGTTATAAAGGTTAAAGAAACTATTCAGAATAAACAAGTAATTTCGGCCTAATTCATAAAGAGGTGTATGCAGATTATAAAAAATGATATTCTAAATAGAAATAGAGCTTTTACTCTCGCAGAAGTATTGGTGACTCTTGTTGTAATTGGCGTTATAGCAGCGATGACTATACCTGTCATTATTCAATACATTGACGATGCTCAATTTAAGGCTGGATGGAAAAAAGTTTATTCACAACTTGCTCAGGCAACTTCTGCTATGGTCATGGATAATAGCGGCTCTTTAGTAAATTCTTGTACATCAGATTATGAAAATTGTTTAAACAATATGTATACGGCTCGTTTCAAAACTTCGAAAATATGTACCAATGGTTCCTTGTCAGGCAATTGTTGGCATAATAGTGGTAGCTGGTATCAATTAAGTGGTGAAGGCATAAGCTGGGGTAATACTGCTGGTTTTATTGATAATGCAGGGGTTCTATATCGAGTTGAAGCTGCAGGTTTCCCATTGTGTGATAACAGCTCCTGGGTCAGCTCAATACCTAAATGTGCCTTTATAAATGTGGACGTAAATGGTTTTAAAAAACCCAATACTATTGGAAGAGATATTTTTCTGGCTATTGTAACCGAAAACAGAATATTGCCGGTTGGAACGGCGGATGATTCTGCACATTCAAATGACTGTCAAAAAGGTCAAAATGGTTGGGGATGTTCTGCAAAATTCTTGAGTGACTGATTTTAATTTGTTGTGTTTCTATTAGAGACTTGCATATAATTATATAGTTTGTTATTGTAGCTCAATGGGACTTTTTTAGCTTACTTTTTTATATTAAACTATTAGTGGTGGGCTTAATGATCAAATGAAAGTGTATTTAAATGTATAATCCAAAATCCATAAAAGCAGAAGAATTTATTTGTCATGAAGAAGTTTTAAATACTCTAACTTATGCAGATGAAAATAAAAATAATATTGATTTAATAGATAAAATTTTAGAAAAAGCAAAAGCTGGAATGGGTTTGACTCATAATGAGGCGGCTGTTCTTTTAGATTGTCAAATAAAAGAAAAAAATGAAGAAATTTTTAATCTTGCAGAAAAAATAAAGCAAGATTATTATGGCAACAGAATTGTATTGTTTGCGCCTTTATATCTCTCCAATTATTGTATTAATGGATGTGTATATTGTCCTTATCATGCAAAAAATAAGAATATACCAAGAAAAAAAATGACTCAAGAAGAGATAAAAAATGAAGTTATTGCTTTGCAGGACATGGGGCATAAAAGATTGGCTCTTGAAGCAGGTGAAGATCCAGTAAATAATCCAATAGAGTATATATTAGAGTCTATTAAGACTATTTATAGTATAAAGCACAAGAATGGTGCAATTAGAAGAGTAAATGTAAATATTGCTGCAACCACAGTAGAAAATTATAAAAAATTGAAAGATATAGGCATTGGTACTTATGTTTTATTTCAAGAAACATATAATAAAGAAAGCTATGAAAAGTTGCACCCAACTGGTCCAAAGCATGATTATAAATATCATACTGAAGCTATTGATAGAGCCATGCAAGCCGGCATTGATGATGTGAGTTTGGGCGTTCTATTCGGTTTAGAGTCTTATAGGTATGAATTTACATCTTTACTTATGCATGCGGAACATTTAGAAGCAACGTATGGTGTCGGACCTCATGCTATAAGTGTTCCAAGAATTAAAAAAGCAAATGACATAGACCCTAGTTCTTTCGATAATGGAATAGATGATGATGTATTTGCCAAAATTGTAGCTTGCATAAGAATAGCTGTTCCATATTCAGGTATGATTGTTTCAACACGAGAAAGTGCTAAATGTAGAGAAAGACTACTTCATCTTGGGGTTTCGCAGATGAGTGGGGGCTCAAAAACAAGTGTTGGTGGTTATGACAATAATTGTGAAGATGAGGTGGTTGAGGATTCTGCACAATTCGAAATTTCTGATAAAAGATCACTTGATGAGATTGTAAAATGGCTGATGCAGCTTGGCTATTTGCCAAGTTTTTGTACTTCTTGCTATAGCAAAGGTAGAACCGGAGATGATTTTATGAAAATATGCAAAGAAAAGCAGATTCATAATTTTTGTCACCCTAATGCATTGTTGACGTTAAAAGAATATCTTGAGGATTATGCTTCGATTGAAACAAAATTGATTGGTGAAAAATTGCTAAAGGAAGAATTAAAAACACTTGATAACTTAAAAATAAAAGAAACTGTTGATATAAATTTAGGAAAAATCATCGAAGGTAAAAGAGATTTGATGTTTTAGCAATAATTTATTTTTAGCAAAATTAGTCAAAGTGGCAAAAAAAATCTTGTTTAGGTTTTATATGACTGGTATTAGAAATAAGGTTAGGAGAGAGATAATGATTATACCAAAAAGAATTGTGTTTATTGATCCAAAACAAACCAATGTCTTAAAAGGCATAACTCCAGCGGTTGTTAAACAGGCTAGTAAAAACGAACAGGCTTCGTTGGATTTTTTCCAAAAGTCACAGGTTTCAAATAGTGTTCCTACTGTATTTAATAGAGAAACAAAAAGGTTATTTGATAAATTGCATAAAGTGGGCAAATAGTCATATATAGATAATTTTATGGCACTGTAAAACTATAAAAGTTTACAGTGCTATTATTTTAAGTGGGTTAATCGAAAAAGATTCTATTCTCTCGTTTAACTTTAAGAATTGCATCCAGGTCTAATTTACCACCTGCTAGAAATGTGTATCCACCTATTGATTTTAATGATCCAAGTTTTGTGACTTGAGTTCCATCAAAATTTGCATCGCCAGTGATAACTGATATGTGTTTGAACATATCATTCTCATTTATTCCAAGGTCTTTAAATGTATATTCTTTATGAGGTTTACAGAAATGAGAAATTTCAAGAGTTCCATCATCTAAAGTTGTTGATTTTATGCCGGCAAGCTTTAATATATTTATATAATTTTTATTTTTTATATCTTCCTGTATCAGATCTTTTGAAAAATCAACCAGAGCTTGTCTATGCTCTAATTCTTCAATTTCTGCGCCAGATGGGTCTAATTTGTTCTTAGCCAATAGATATTTCAGTGGATTTAGATAGGTAAGTCCGATTTTTGAATTATGATTTCTATCTCTTATCTCTTTTATGTCTTTATTTTCTAATCTTACAGATAATTCTGGAGCATTATTTTCAATATAAATATAGAAATCACCTTTTTTTAGGTATTCATTAGCAAAATAGCCTCTAGTACACCAACGTTCTGAACTAAGAATATTAAGGTCTTTTATGTTTTTTTGAAAATTTTCAGGATCATTCGATTCTGAAGGAATTCTGACCCAGAAGTGAGTTCGTGAACCAGAGCCATCTCCAAATTTTTCAACATCATTAAGAGTTTGATGTTTTAGTATTTCTACATACATTTTTTTTATATTAATATTTTCTTTAGGATGCGCAGAAATCTTTTTTTCCAAGCACTCTATAGTCGTTTCAATAGCCTTTTTATCAAATAAAGGCGGGAAGTTTCTTGTATCAGGATATAGATCTCTAGTAAAAGCATCAGCTATAACTAAAGCTAACTCAGGTTGTTTAGTTATCTTTTTATCAGTTTTAAAAAATGTTTTCCATTCTTCAAGGCGACTAAATCTTTCCTGAGTGTCCATTGTATCCATACATTCATATTGTTCAATATTTAAAGTATTTTCCAGCTTATCTTCAACCCACTTTGTCATATCTTCACTTGAGTTAAATTTTTCAAGTGGAGCTTTGAAATAATTAGCACAATATAGCTGCTGCGGAGCTAATTTTGTTTTTTTTATTGCTCCAAAAGAGACGGTGTCGGCATTTAGGTTATATTTATACGACAGACTTGATGGTATACTCATTCCATTTTTATGCCTATGTAAACGAGAATAACTATCGTTTTGTATTGTTGATGAGCTTTGAGAAATAATGTTCATATTTGCTTAAAGAATAAACATCCTCGGAATTGCTTATGAATGTAAAAATATTAATAAAAATTAAGGTTTTTATTTCTTTTCTGACAGTACAATAAATAGGTTTAAGCAGTTATTTGTCAACTCTTGAATTTTATCTCTTCCTTTTTAATGTGAAAGAAATAATGACTGATTATTTGATTATCGTATGAAGAGTATATCTAAAGTGAAGTGACTAAATTTATGCATTTTTCTAATAATACTGTATCTTTTCCATCATATGTCAGTTGGTTAAGATTTTTGCCGGCAAAGACAATATTTATTAAGTCCATATTTAAAAAATTTTCTACAATTCCAAGCGAATCATCATATTCATAAAAGATTTTGGTTATTTGTACTAATAGTTCATTAGTAAATGCAATAGAGAATTTTTGATTGTTATCTGGGTAAATTACTGTTAAATTTGACTTAGATATTCCTGCTAAAATATCTGAAAAACCTGAACGAAATGATATTGAATGACAGCAAAGCTTTGCAAACTCTATAGTTTGATCGATTGGAAGAAATACTTTTTTATATTTGTAAAAGCCATCTTCTGCATTAAATACTACATTATACCCCTTTTCTATTAGTATATTCGCTAGCTTTGCCCAGAAGCTTTCAGGAATAGCCGTCCAGTTACACGAATTTGCTTTTGTTGATAAAAATACAGTTTTATCATTTAAGTTTAGTTCATTAAATATTTTATTTGCATCTTCTTTTGCTTTGTTAGATGGTTTTGGTTTACTATAGATGGCATTTTTACTTTGTAATCTCATTAGCATCTTAGTTCTGTCAATCATATTTTTAGACAGAATCTCAGTGTCTTTATAAAGGTTTATATCTATAAACTTGTTATTTAGAAGAGGATCTTGTAGCTGAGTTTTCTCTTCTTCTGAAACCACAAGAGTTACGTCTATATCTTCAAATGTATCTAATAAATTTTTTTTAGAGTTAGAAGATGTTATAAACATAACTTTGCCATCATAGTGTTCTTTAAATGAATGTACCAGACTTGCTGCTACGTAGGCTTCACCAAGACCACCTACAGGCTCAAATATATAATAATTTTGGTATTGATCTATTTTTGCATCTAATATATTTTTTAATTCTGTCATTTTTATCTCAAAACTCACTATTACAAATAATAAAATAAGTTATATTGAAAAAAAAAACCACATCTTTTAGAATGAATTGATTTGAAAAACATTTGTAACATTAATTTCGTTGTCAAAAAATTGCCACTCTGTTTGTGTTAATCTGATTGTACAGCCATTGTCTATAATGTAATTTTAAATGCTCATTTACATTCTAGTTTTTAAAGAGCATTGCAAGTAGAACAAGTGAAAAAACACTTTAGTCGAGAAAGAAAGAACATTATGACAACATTAGAACTATTACCTTCGTCAACCGAAGCTTTTCAGGCACTGAATTTATCTGAGCCTATGTTAAAAGCTTTAGAAGATATGAATTTTCAAAAACCATCTTCCATTCAATCTGAAGCAATCCCTCAAATTATTATGGGGAATGATATTCTGGCAAAAGCTCCAACAGGTAGCGGTAAAACTGCTGCATTTGCTATTCCCATAATTGAAAGGCTGGACTTAAATCAAGATAATAAAAACGTTCAAGCATTGGTTTTGTGCCCAACAAGAGAGCTTGCGATTCAAGTTCATAAAGAATTTGAAAAACTTTGCAAATATATGGATATGGTATCAGTTGTTTCTTTATATGGGGGGCAACAGATAGACAGACAATTAAACGCATTAAAACGCAATCCACAAATTATTGTTGCAACACCAGGTAGATTGATGGACCATTTAAGAAGGGGTTCAGTTAATTTAGACCGCATAAGTATGGTTGTTCTAGATGAAGCTGATGAAATGCTTGATATGGGATTTAGAGAAGATATTTCAGTTATTCTCGAAACAACATCTGAAAATAGGCAAACGATAATGTTCTCTGCAACAATGGCTAAAGATATAATTGAGCTTACGAAAAAATTCCAAAAGTATCCAAATATTGTAGACGTTACGGATAACCTACAAAATACTCCAAATATAGAACAATATTATCTTGAAGTTGTAGAAAAAGATAAATTAGAGTTACTTATACGACTACTTGATTTGAATAAAATAAAGTTAGGATTAGTATTTTGTAATACAAAAACATCCGTTGATAAAGTTGTTGAGAATCTTAAACTTAGAGGATACAGAGCAGATTCAATCCATGGTGATTTGAATCAAACTCAACGTGAAAAAGTAATGAACGGATTTAGAAAAGGTAGTGTAGAGATCCTTGTGGCAACTGATGTAGCAGGAAGAGGAGTTGACGTTAAAGATATAGAGGCTGTATTTAACTACGACTTACCTAGAGATGATGAAGATTATGTCCATAGAATTGGAAGAACAGCAAGAGCTGGTCAATCTGGTGTTGCCTATTCGTTTGTCTCTAAAAGACAAGTCCAAAATATCATAAAAATCGAAAGAGCAAATGG
>JAEYQN010000184.1 GCA_023409995.1 Cyanobacteria bacterium OH_CBB_238
GTTATAATACGATCATAATCCGTTGGTTTTCTAGAAAAATCCGTCATGTGCTGATAAATCGTATCTGCAGCCGCTGGTGCCATGCAGGCCCCCATGTTCATGGAGTCTTTTAATCCAAAATCTACAATTTTACCTGTGGTAATTCCTGTTATTTTTGCACGCGCCATGTCTCCCTGCTGATTGCTTAATACAAATGCTCCGCTTCCAGTCACTGTCCACGATGCAGACAGTGGCCTTTGATTTCCATATTCCAATGGAAATCTGAATTCTTTCTCTGCACTTGCAAAATGACTGGATGTCACACATAAAACATGTTCTGCATAACCACCTGCGACCACCATGGATCCCATACTCAACGCCTCACCGCAAGTAGAGCATGCTCCATATAGGCCAAATAATGGTATCTGATAGCTTAACAAACCAAACGATGTGGCAATGGATTGTCCAAGTAGATCGCCAGCAAACAGATAACGGATATCATCTGACTTTATACCTGCTTTTTTTAAAGCAAGAAACACGGCATCCTGTTGTAAACTGCTCTCAGCATCTTCCCAATTATCTGCCCCAAAGTGGTCTTCTTCTCCTACCATATCGAACAAATCGCCTAAAGGTCCCTCCCCCTCCTTTGTACCAACTATACTGGCACTTGTAGTTATATAGACCGCATTATCAAACTGTATGCTTTGTTTTCCCTGAATCATATGCATCTCCTGTATCCTTTTTACATGTATTATCCCATGTCACAGGAAATCTATGCATTTACCTTATGTCTCAGAATTTTTATAATAAGATCCTGCAATTCTTCCTTTACAAAAGGCTTTGATAAAAAATAGTTCATGCCACATTCATAGACTCTGCAAATATCTTCCGTAAAGACTTTTGCTGTCATTGCTACAATGGGTACCTGCCTGGCATCTTGTCTTTGCAAATTACGTATTCTTTCTGCTGCTTCCAGTCCATTGATATTTGGTAAAATAACATCCATTAATACGAAATCATAGTAGCCTTCTTCGGAATTCTTAAATAAATTTATGCCTGCTAATCCATCGGAGGCTGTATCCACAGAAATTCCCATTCTTTTTATATAAGTTTGAACAATTTCCGTATTTACAATATCATCTTCGATTAACAGACAGCGCTTTTTAGGGTCCGTATAATCAATGATCGAATCGTTGAAGAAGTCTTCTCCCTCCCCAGATTTATTTTTCCCAATTGCTTCTATCACTACTATGATCTTAGTTCCTACATTTTGCTTACTATGAATTGTGATCGTCCCCTCCATCATAGATACCAGCATCTTTGCTATGGTTAACCCAATACCTGCTCCATGCTTTATTTCTGATTGCTCTTCTTGTTCAAAAGGATCAAACGCTCTTTTTTGAAACTCTTCGCTCATTCCCTTCCCATCATCCTCCACGCAAAAAAATACCTTACTATAATTGCCATAGAGAACTTCTGTGTCAACGGATAATGAAACATTTCCTCCTTCATGATTGTACTTAATTGCGTTTATGAGTAAATTAATCATAATTTGCTGCAGACGTCCGGCATCCACATAAATAGTATTAAAAATCTGTTTGTATTGACTTGAATAATGAATGCCCTTTTTTCTAGCCATAGGTTCTATGATACTGTCTATATAGGTAAAAAAATCCTCATTTCTCATCCAGGATTTCTGTAATTTTACTTTACCACTCTCTAGCCGCGACATATCCAGCACATCATTTAATAATGATTTTAACTGCTTTGAAGAATTCACGATCGCAGTCAGATATTCATTTTTCTCCCTTCCCAGTTCTTCTTGTATCAATGGAAGCATTCCCAGGATACCGTTCAAGGGTGTCCTGACTTCATGTGAAATATGCGATAATAAGATCTGCTTTGCAACCCCGGCTCTCTCTTCTCTTGCCAGTGCTTCCTTAAGTGCCTCTTCTTTCTCTTTTCGTTTCGTAATATCAATCGTAAGTAATAGAAAGTAATTACAAATATTCTTATCTTCTTCAACGGGAAGGACCCTGTGCTCATACCAAAAATACACATCCCTTTTTTCACTTTTGACCTTTACTTCCCATATGATCTGTTTTTTATCTTCTAATTCAGTCCGCAACCTGTCTACCGAACGCATTAGATCCAAAAATCCATAGGAATTCTCGTGATAGAATTTATGTATCTCATCAATCAACGTACCTATATTCCCTTTTATTGGAAATACCTCTTTATGTTTTTCATCTATTTGTATAGCATCATAGATGTACGTTTTATAATCCATACCCAGTACATTATCATACCCATCTATCGTATTCTTGTACGCATGATTTAACATTGCCTTACCCCACGTTTTATTGTCCCAGGTCTTTTCTATTTCATTTTCAATCCCAAAACCGATAATCTGCCTTTTTTCTGGTTCCAATACCATTTCTATCCGGCACCTGACCCACTTTAGATGATTGTTTTTTAATTTTCTTCGATACGCAATTGTGACTTCCTGTCCGCCTTGTTCAAAAGTTTCGACCAGATATTTCAGTTCTATTAGATTTTTTGTAACCGCTCTCTCTTCCTCATCTTCTATCATACTAAGAAGGTATTGTAATTGGTCCTGATAAGTGCACCCAGATATTTGTTCCTTAAAAGGGGGCTCATTTAAAATATATTCCTCCAAAATACCTGTTGTTATATTCACCATGAAGCTTAAACTACTTCCGTCTTTTGCTTCTTTCCATAAGCGCATCGCATGTTCGTATCTAAGTTGCAACAAATTTTCTACATATCCCGGATTCATCTGATATTGTAGTTCCTCTTTCATATCTATTTCCCCCAAAAATAATCGTACAAGTTTCTATTTTATAATAATCGGTTCTTCATATGATCTGCCTGTTCTTTCAATCTACTTGCTTTTTGCTTTAGTTCCTCCTTTTTTACATGCCACTCATTTGCAATATGCATACTTATCTCTATCGGTAACTCCTGGATCAAGCGCATTTTTTCATATACTTCCGCTGCCAGACTATAGATTTCTTCATCCCACCCATCTACAAGTTTCGCCTGCTTGAAATCAAATTTCTGTACCACATCTTCATACCGCTTATATGCTATCGTAATTGCATCTTCCCATGAG
>JAEYQN010000190.1 GCA_023409995.1 Cyanobacteria bacterium OH_CBB_238
CACAAAGAATTCCTGGATTGTATAGATGCTTTACAGATTCCGGTAGTCACGGCATGGAATGCGCATGATGTATTATGGGATGAACATCCATTGTTTTGTGGAAGACCAGGTACGGTCGGAACAAGAGGCGGTAACTTTGTAGTACAGAACAGTGATCTACTACTGGTATTGGGTTCCCGCTTAAATATACGACTTATCAGTTATAATTATAAAGAGTTTGCCAAGGATGCGTATAAGATCATCGTTGATATAGATGCGAATGAATTACGAAAACCTACAGTAACGCCGGATATGCCGATCCATGCGGATGTGAAAGAGGTCATGCGTGCAATCGCATCAGAAGTTGCGCATAGTAAAGAAGCATCTATAGCAGGAGATCATGCTGCGTGGGTAGCGTGGTGCAGAGAAATGAATGAAAAGTATCCTGCTGTATTACCTGAATATTTTGTGAAAGATAAACCATTGAATCCTTATGTATTCTTACAGAAATTAAGTGAGGCGTTACAGGAGGGGGATAAAATCATAACAGGAAACGGAAGTGCCTGTGTCATGACGTTCCAAGCGGCAAAGATAAAAAAAGAACAAAGGCTCTTTACCAATTCCGGATGTGCCGCAATGGGATACGGTTTTCCAGCAGCATTAGGTGCTTGTGTAGCAATGCAACAAGGCAGACCTATGAAAGAAAGCAGGGTTGTCTGCATTGATGGTGATGGCAGCTTTCAGATGAACATCCAGGAATTGCAGACAGTGGTTTACCATAATCTGAATATGAAGATCATTATCCTGAATAATAATGGATATCATTCTATCAGACAGACACAGACGAATCTATTCGACCCGCCTTTGGTAGGTGTATGTGACGGGAATGGATTAAGCTTTCCTGACATGGAGAAAATCGCATATGCGTATGAAATTCCCTATGTCAAGGTGGATAGTTTGACAACTCTATACGAACGGATTCATAAGGCATTGGAAACGGCGGGACCGGTCATTTTGGAAGCAGTTGTTGATCCGGAACAGAATTTTGCACCGAAGCTTTCATCCAAGGCAATGCCGGATGGTGCGATGGTGTCACCACCGTTGGATGATATGTTCCCGTTCTTACCAAAAGAAGAATATGAAGCAGTGAAAAAGGAATGTTTAACAATCAACCGAGAAGAATTTTTACAATGAACTATTTAATTAGAAACATAATAGAGTAAAACTCGGCTTATTGCAATTGAAAGGTGTAAAAAATTGACATTCTTTGATACTACAGTAGTGAAGGAATAGTTGAATAGTTGAATAATATAGCAGATACGGAGTGAGACTGTAGAACCTAGGAGATAGGATAAATGAAAAAAGGAATAGTGTGTATTTCAAATAATCTTAAGTATGATAATCGTGTTGTACGACATATAAAATCGATATCACAGGTAATGGATGAGGTGCATGTAAGCGCACAACCAGTACCAGATGAAAAATGGTATTTAAATGATTGGCATAATGTAAGTTACAAATTTTTCAAATGGATTCCTGATGCATATCCAGCAACTGTTAAGATCAGTGAGATTGCGAAACGGTTAAAGATTATTGATGAATTGAAAATAATTACAGGGATCCTTGACTTTGATAATTATCTTGAGAAAGATATTTGCAGTTTAGCAATAGCTAAAGAAAATGAAATACAAAGAAAGATCATTAAAAAAGAAAAAATTAAATCCTATCTAAGTGTATGGAATAAATGTGAGAGCGATGAAAATGAATATCTTAGAATATTATGTTTCTTAGATTCTGCTATTCAATGGGCAGAAACTGTTAGTGATATACCAGCCAATTTAATATATTGTAATGATATTGATTCTTTATTATGTGGTATAGTACACAAAAAAAAATATGGAAGTAAATTGGTGTATGATGTACATGATTTATATTATGATATTCTATTAAACAAGGAAAACCCTATTTTTGGTAAATTTTTAATTATATTTGAACACTATTTTATAAATTGGGTAGATGAACTTATTGGTGTATCTCAAAGTGAGCTGGAATATTTAAAAAAGTTGCATAAAACTGATGCACCTGCTAATTTTATACCAAATTGTTTACCAAAATTTGAGGAAAATAAGGAAATTTTATTCAAGAAAGAACCACATGTTCCGTTTCGATTTTATTTTCATGGAATCGCAGACGAAATCCGTGGTGTAAAGAAAATGATAGAGGCAATCCGTATGGTACCAGAGGCAACATTATATTTACGTTGTTTGCCATCACCATTTATTGAAGAGATGAAAGAATTGGCTGATAAAGAAGGGGTATTTAAGAGAATACATTTTCTTGAGGTCGTTAAGCAAAAAGATCTATCTGAAGCTGTGAATCGTGATTCTGATGTGGGAATTTCATTACTAGATTTATCACCTAACAATAGCGCATATTCAAAAATTTCATTAACAAATAAATTTGCCGAGTACTTAAGCGGTGCAACCCCTGTAATGGTAATTGCCAATACTGAGCAAGGAAATATTGTTAAAGAATATGGGTGTGGAATAACAATAAAAAAATGTACCGCAAAATGTATTGCTAAAGGCATGAAATATATTATAGATCATCCGGAGCGATACCAAAAAATGTCACAGAATGCAATTAATGTTTATGAAAAAATATTTTCATGGGAAAAATATGAAACTAAATTACAGAATATGATAGACGGTTTGATATAGATAAAAGTTAGGAGTACAAAATGATTAATGTTATTGGCTTAGGGTATATCGGTCTACCAACAGCTTTAATGCTGGCAGCTAAAGGAAATGAAGTTGTGGGAACAGACTATAACGGGGGACTTGTAGCAAAATTAAATATGGGAAAAGTTACTTTTGAAGAAGAAGAATTAGAAGAATTATATGCTGTAGCTGTTAGTAAAGGGATTAAGTTTTCTTCACAATACCAGCAAGAAGAAATTTATATTGTATCTGTACCAACACCTTATATCAAAAAAACTAAAAATGTTGACCCAACTTATATTATAAAAGCAGTTGAAAGTATTGTTAAGGTATGTAAAAGAGAATCTATAGTAGTTATTGAATCAACGATATCTCCGGGTACGATTGATAAATACATACGCCCTATCATTGAAAATACTGGATTAAAATGTGGTAAAGATATTCATCTGGCACATGCTCCAGAAAGAATTATTCCAGGTAATATGATTTATGAACTTGTACATAATTCGAGAACTATTGGAGTAGACGATAAGAATATAGGAGAAAAAATAAAAGAAATTTATGCTACTTTTTGTAGAGGAGAAATTGTTGTTACTGATATTAGAACAGCCGAAAT
>JAEYQN010000194.1 GCA_023409995.1 Cyanobacteria bacterium OH_CBB_238
AATGTGCCGTCTACGCTGGCATGGCTGGGCTCCATTACGTATACATTACAGATTTACTTTGACTTTTCCGCGTACTCAGATATGGCGATTGGACTAGGTCTTATATTTGGATTCAAATTTGATGAAAACTTTAATTATCCCTATATATCAAAATCTATCACAGAATTTTGGCGCCGATGGCATATTTCGCTATCTCAATGGTTCAAGGATTATGTATATTTTCCGTTAGGTGGTTCAAAAGTGGAAAGCAATGACAAAATGGTCCGCAATTTATTTATTGTATGGATTAGCACAGGCGTATGGCATGGTGCGAACTGGACTTTTTTAGTATGGGGAATGTGGAATTTTGTATTTATTCTGGCAGAACGTTTTTTTGGGTATACAAAGGGAGGTTCCCATACGGTATTAAAAAGTATCTATACTTTATTCATCGTTAATCTTGGATGGGTAGTATTCCGTGCAAAAGATTTATATCAGGCAGGTAGATTTCTATTAAATATCTTTGCGTTAAATAATAATGGAATTTATAGCGATATGTCAATGGTGTTAGTAAAAGAATATTGGGTCTTCTTACTTTTGGGAGTTCTGTTTTCTACACCCATTGCAAAAAAAATAAATCGATTATTAGTGGACGGAAAAATGGCTTACATGGGTATCTTTTATGCCTTTATTTATCCCATCGCAATGGTATTGCTTTATATAGTGTGTGTAATATATTTAGCCAGAGGTACTTATAATCCATTCATTTACTTTAATTTTTAAAGAGGATAAAAATGAAACGTTTTTTTATAAAAAAATATATTTTTGCCGCGCTGTTTCTAATTGTAATTTTTGCTGGTGGAATAGCAAATGGAATCTATGAATTTGAGGCTGTCAAGGATGTCTTTCATAAGTATGGGCATATTACAAATAAGGAAGATTTGAATAAATTTGTTGCTCGTATGGAAACGGGAATGAATGATTCTATGCTTGGAAAAATGCAATTTATTGAAGGATATGGATATATCCAAAAAATACTAGGTAAGAGTGAAATTAATAATTTTAGTTATGTGAAGGATAAGAATGGCTATTTACATTATTCCGGATTTTATAGGGAATCGGATAAAAACATTTCAGAATATGCAAAGCGAGTCAGACGTTTACAGGAGAGTGTAAAAAGCAAAGGGACTAAAGTCATATTTGTTAGTCCACCCGGAAAATATATGAGTGATTTTTCTGAGTTTGACCAGGGGTTTCCCGTCAATAAAGGATCCAAAGAAAGAGATGAATTATTAATAGCGTTACACGAAAATGGTGTTCAGACACTGGATTTGCAAAATAGTATGATGCAATCAGGGTTATCGTATGATGATATGTTCTTTAAGACGGACCATCATTGGAAACCACAGGCAGCTTTTTATAGCTTTACACAATTGGTGGAAACATTGGATAGGAAGTTTGGAATGCAGTTGGATCCGGAAAATTACTATACGGATATTAATAATTATCATATACGAGAATATCAGCAATGTATGCTAGGCTCCATGGGGGCAAATACAGGGATCAATTATGCAGGCCTGGATGATTTCACTTTTATTTGGCCAAAATGTGATATGGAATTTAAATGGGAGGCAGAAGACCAAAAAGGTGTTCCTCGTGGTGGAGAAGGAAAAATTGAGAATTCTTTGTTGCAATTGAAATTTTTGGTAACGGATGACCCTTATAATAACCAGCAGTATAGTGTGTATTTAAATGGTGTCAGTCCAGTCGACCATATCGAAAATAAGAGCAATGAGACAGGTCTAAAAGTATTATGTATCCGGGATTCCTTTTTTTCACCAGTAGCTCTATTCTTAGCACCAATGTTTCGTGAAATGGATATGGTCTGGCCTCTTGCTTCCTATAACAAGAAAGACGTAGAATCCTTTTTGAATAAAAACAGGTATGATCTTATTATAATTGAACTTTATCCTTATAATATCAATGAGGAAGCATTTCCATATTTTAAAGAAAGTACGATAAAGAGTAAATGATTAGAAAAATTATGATGATATTAAGATGGGGCATTTTTATCAGTATCCTGGCAGGTGGTATCTATCTGTTTCAAAATAACAAATGCCGAAATACAGGTGAGAACGTTGAGATTCTATTTATGGAATCAGATGAGGAAACGGATTGTACGATTCTACGCCAGGGAAATAAGGTAGTACTCATCGACGCGGGTTCTGCAAATAATGTAGAACAGGCAATTAAGTATTTAAAGGAGAGTGGAATTAAAAACATAGCCTATCTCATAATGACCTATCCCATGACAGAAGAAGAGTCTGGATTAGAAATGATTTTAAATACTTTTCAAGTGGAACATATCATAGAACCCATTTATCATAAAGAAAATGAAAGGCTTAAGTATTTGAACGGACAAATAGACAAACGAAGGATACCGATTATTTATCCCACACATACTAGAAATTTTACGGTTGGTGGCATGAAGTTGATTGTTTATCCGCCCTTAAAAAAAAGATATATAAAAGATACCGATTATTCGTTAGCGGTTTTAATGAAGCATCAAAATGTGAATATCGTTTTTACTGGCGATGCAGAGAAGAAAAGAATTAAGGAATTATTGGAAATACATTGGCCCAAAGCAGATATCCTAAAAATTCCTGAACATGGAAATTCGAACAGTATAACAGTGGAATTATTAAAAAAAATACAATCCCAAAATGCAGTAGTCACAGCGGCGAAAGCAGATGATGTTATAAATAATTTCTATCAGGAAATAAATGGCACCATATTTTATGCGAATGAATCCAGTATTATATTTGAGAGTAATGGGGAATACGTAAAGTTGCAAGGAGAATAATATGTCCAATAGGTTTTGGTTACTATTAAATTTTATATTGTCCTGTGTGTATTTGTCCTGGAGAATTTTTTTTACAATTCCTTTTGAGTATGGATGGGTATCAATTACGATAGGTGTCTCCTTATTAGTGGTTGAAGCATTGGGTATGTTTGAAGCCTTAGTACACTATTACAA
>JAEYQN010000034.1 GCA_023409995.1 Cyanobacteria bacterium OH_CBB_238
ATATATGTATAACCGTTGTCTGGTTTATGTTCTCTCTTTATTCCTCGTACTACAATAAAGTAAAATAGATATAAGAAATTGCTATTTAGTATCTAAAAAATATATATTTGCTTAATAAAAATACACAAAGTGATTTTTTGATCTTATACAAAGCAACGATTTAAATCATTTTCTTTAATTGAAAATTTAGATAGACAATTGGGTTAGTCTAACTTTGTAAGAAAATAAATAAAAATCAGCTTAAAGGATGTGTCTTATTTACCACAAATATGATTCAATTCTCTTAATATGCAAATATTGGCATTGTCGTGAATTTTATCACGACAATGTATTTGTAAAATATTTATAAGACTTCTTGTTACATAATCATAGGCTAATTTTAAAAATTGTAAATTTCACACTTGCAAATTTATTTATTTAGATTTATACTTTAATTAGTGAAATAAATCACGATAGAAAAAGGAGAAACATTAAATGACGGCAAAAACAAAGAAAGATGTTGAAAAACTTGAAAAAGTACTCAATCAATCTTCAGAAGTTAATAGTGCTGAGGCACTTGAACAATTGGTTGCACGAGTAAAAAAAGCTCAAAAAATTTATGCTACATTCTCTCAAGAGCAAGTAGATAAGATATTTAAGGCTGCTTCACTTGCTGCAAATAAAGCTAGAATCCCTCTAGCAAAAATGGCTGTTGAAGAAACAGGCATGGGTGTTGCTGAAGACAAAGTTATAAAAAATCACTTTGCTTCTGAGTATATTTATCATAAACACAAAGATGCTAAAACATGTGGCGTAGTTAAAGAAGATAAAGAAAATGGAATTAAGGTTATTGCTGAACCATTGGGTATTTTGGCCGGTGTGGTTCCAACTACAAACCCAACTTCGACTGCAATTTTTAAATCTTTAATTGCATTAAAGACAAGAAACGCTATTATTTTCTCTCCACATCCAAGAGCAAAAAATGCAACAATTACAGCTGCTAGAATTGTTTTGGAAGCTGCAGTTAAGGCTGGTGCTCCTGCTGATATTATTGGTTGGATTGACGTGCCTTCTGTTGAGTTATCAAACGCTTTGATGTCTCACCCATCTATTAACTGTATATTGGCTACGGGTGGTCCTGGGATGGTTAAGGCGGCATACTCAAGTGGTAAGCCTGCATTGGGTGTTGGTCCTGGAAATACTCCTGCTGTAATTGATGAAACTGCGGATATTAAAATGGCTGTTTCCTCTATACTTATGTCTAAGACTTTCGACAATGGTATGATCTGTGCTTCAGAGCAAGCAGTTGTTGTTGTTAAAGATGTATATAATGAAGTAAAAAAAGAATTTGAATATAGGGGTGCATATTTCCTAAATTCAAAAGAAAAAGAAAAAGTAGCTAAAACAATTCTTCCTGAAGGTAGATTAAATGCTAAAATTGTTGGCCAATCAGCTTATACAATTGCTAAAATGGCAGGTATTGATGTTCCTGAGGAAACAAAAGTTTTGATTGGTGAAGTCACAGATACAAGCTTAGCAGAAGAATTTGCTCATGAAAAATTGTCTCCTGTTCTTGGCATGTACTCAGCTAAAAACTTTGAAGATGCTGTGGATAAAGCATATATCTTAGTTGATCAAGGTGGCGCTGGTCACACTTCTGTTTTATATACAGATGAAAGAGAAACAGAAAGAATAAATGCTTTTGGTTTGAAATTGCATACAAGTAGAATATTGATTAACTCTCCATCTTCTCAAGGTGGTATTGGTGACTTATATAACTTCAGACTTGAACCATCATTAACTCTTGGTTGTGGTTCTTGGGGTGGAAACTCTGTAAGTGAAAACGTTGGAGTTAAACACTTATTGAATTATAAGACTGTAGCCGAAAGGAGAGAAAATATGCTTTGGTTTAAAGTTCCGCCAAAAGTTTACTTTAAACGTGGTGCTACAGATTTGGCACTTCGTGAATTAGCCGGTAAAAAACGTGCGTTTATAGTAACAGACAGATTCTTGTTCAATTCAGGAACAATAAACAGAGTTACAAGTGTATTAGATGATATTGGTGTTGACTATCAAATTTTCTTTGATGTTAAGCCAGATCCAACATTGGCTACAATTAATGAAGCATTAACAATGGTAAGAACATATGAACCTGATGTAATTATTGCTTTAGGTGGTGGTTCTCCAATGGATGCTGCTAAGGTTATTTGGTTAATGTATGAAAGACCTGAAACAGTATTTGATGATGTTGCTATGAGATTCTTAGATATTAGAAAAAGAATTTGTGAACTTCCTTCATTGGGTAAAAAAGCTGAGATGGTTGCTATTCCTACAACTTCAGGTACTGGTTCAGAGGTAACTCCTTTTGCAGTAATTACTGATGATGAGACTCATATTAAATATCCATTGGCAGATTATGCATTGACTCCTACTATGGCAATTATTGATCCAAATTTTGTGGATTCAATGCCTGCAGGATTGACGGCAGCTTCTGGTATTGACGCTTTAACTCACGCTTTAGAGGCATATGTTTCAGCATTAGCTACAAACTTCACAAATTCACCAGCTTTAGAATCAACTAAGTTAATATTTAGATATTTAGTTCGTTCATATAAAGATGGAAAAACAGATCCTGTTGCTAGAGAAAAAATGCACTATGCTTCTTGCTTAGCTGGTATGGCTTTTGCGAATTCTTTCTTGGGCTTATGTCACTCTATGGCTCACAAGTTAGGTTCTGCGTTTAACTTACCTCACGGTATTGCAAATGCACTATTGATTAGTCAAGTTATTAGGTACAATGCTAATGACTGCCCTAAAAAGCAATGCGCATTCCCTCAATACAAATTCCCTAACGCTAAGGCTAAATATGGCCAAATAGCTGATGAATTGCACTTGGGTGGAAAGAATGACGAAGAAAAAGTGGAATTATTGCTTGCTGCAATTACTCAGTTGAAAAAAGATCTGAACATTCCTCTTTCAATCAAAGATGCAGGAGTTAGTGAAAAAGATTTCAACGCTAAATTAGAAGAAATAGTTGATTTAGCGTTCGACGATCAATGTACAGGCGCTAACCCGGTATATCCTCTAATGGCAGAAATCAAAGAGATATACATAAAAGCTTACAAAGGCGAAATCTAGACACTTTGTGTCAATGGGGCTATCCAATAGCCCCATTTATTTTTTTACAAATTGTGATTATTTTCACATTTTGGTATAATATAGTGATTCTTTGTTAATATGTGATTTCATAATGTATAATGGAATCCATATGAAAATATTGTTGAAGAGAGATAAATGCATAAGAAGATTTCAGACAAAGTTATTAATAGATTGACTTTATATCATTGTATTTTGGTAGATTACCTTGAAAAAGGAATTGAGATTATATCAAGTCCTCAGATGTCTGCATTGTTGCAGATTGATGATTCGCAGGTTCGGAAAGATATTAGCTATCTTAATAATAGTGGTAAATGTAGAGTTGGCTATATTGTTAAAGATTTAAAAGAATCTATAGAGAAAACTTTGGGGTTTGAAAATACCAAAGATGCCTTTATTATTGGTGCTGGTAATTTAGGATTGGCTCTTGCAAAGTATGATAATTTCTCAAATTATGGATTAAATGTATTGGCGTTATTTGATAATGATCCACTAAAAGTAGATTTGAATGTTAATAATAAACAAATTTTCCACATATCAAAGTTGCCGAATCTTACTTCCCGCTTACATGTTGATATTGCTATTATGACAGTTCCTCGAGAGTATGCACAAAAAACCGCCGAGTATTTGATAAATTCAAATATAAAATATATATGGAACTTTACCCCAACGGTTTTAAAAGTTCCACCTAACATTCAGGTTTGGAATGAAAACCTTATGGGGAATTTTTTACAGTTTACTTATAATATTTCTCAATAAGTTATTTCCACTCTTCAAGTAGCAAGTTGGCTTTTGTTGCAATTTGTCTTTCAAATTCTTTACCGGCCTTGCTTAAATAAAACGGTTTTGTCCACCAGTATTTTTGATAGTACTTGTTTGGGTATTTGATTTTTAATATATGTATTTCTTTGTTCTTAGTCCCGCAAATACCAAGAGGGTCAATTATTAGTACTTTAAATGGCTTTCCTCTTCTTTTGTCGTTTAGTGCGTTATAAAGGTTTTCGGTATCATCACAATCACCAACAAGCTGAACAAATAGTATTGGTGTATTTTTATCTAATGCTTTTTTAAAGTTTAAAATTCTATTTTTGTAAAGATCTATAAGTTTACTTTTATCATTTTGGTTAATATTTTTATCGTGTACAAATTCTATGCAGTCAGGGGCTTTTATCCAATAACTTTTGTTTTTAAATAAAGTCTTTGATTGTTTGTATTCCAAGTTGTTGAAAAAGTCTTTAAAATCCTCTTTTATATTTTTGGTAATTTCAAACGTTTCAAATGTTGCCAAATCAAAGGGCAGTGTTTTTTCACCTTCTGTTTTTCTGGGTTTTAAGCCCCAACGCGTTAAAACTGTTCTTGGTAGGCAATTATGTCCCAGTGATATTATCTGATATTTGTTCTCTTTGATTTCTTCTTTCATTTTGTTATAATAAAGAAATTATTGGTAATGGGCAATTAATTTTCTATTTTTACGCCCAATTATTGATTAGATAAACACACCGAGAATCAAGAGGAAATTTGAGATGAACAGTTTGCTGTATCGATTTATATTTTTAACGCTTGGCTCAATTATTGCTGCGTTTGCACTGGAGGAGTTTCTTGTGCCTAATAGGATTATTGATGGAGGTATTGTTGGTATTTCGATTATGCTTAACACTCTTACCTCGTGGTCGTTGGGTTTGTTTATATTTGTTCTAAATATTCCTTTTCTTTTTCTTGCTTTGAAAAAATTTGGTAAAATGTTTGTATTTTCCACCCTGTATGCAGTAACAATGCTTTCTATATTTGTCACTGTATTTCATGATCTTGAACAGGTTACAAATGACTTGACTCTTGCAAGTGTTTTTGGTGGTGTGGTTCTGGGGCTTGGTGTTGGTTTGGTTCTGAGAAATCAGGGGTCTCTTGATGGGTCAGAAATCGTTTCGATAAGGCTCGCCAAAAAAATAGGTTTTTCTGTTGGCGAAATTATAATGTTCTTTAATGTCTTTATTTTTATATGTGCAGGCTTCTTATATGGCTGGCGTCAGGCCATGTACTCTATTATTACTTATTTTATTGCATATAAGGTTATTGATATTGTTATTGAAGGATTGAATGAGTCTAAGTCTGTCATGGTTGTTACTGACTATTCTGAGCAAATAGGTCGAAGTATAATTGAAAACATGGATGCAAGTGTTACCTATATTGATGCAGAAGGTGGGTATTCAGGTGCTAAAAAACGTATTGTGTATTGCGTCATTTCGAGACTAGAAGTTGTAAAATTGAAACAACTAACAAAACAAATAGATCCGACTGCATTTATTGCAATAGAAAATGTTCATGAAGTTGAAGGTGTCAGGATTAAAAAGAAAAAAATATAGTTTATGTTTTTTCTATAGATAAGCTTAATAAAGTCTTTGAAAAAACATATTTTTGAGATAAATTTGAATATAAGAAAAATAGTAAAAAGTGAGATTGTGAGATGATAACAAAAACATCAATGAAGACAAGTGGATGTGGCGAAATAACAAGAGATAGCATTAACGCTGAAGTGACAGTTGCTGGTTGGGTTTCTACGGTTAGAGACTTGGGCGGTATTATTTTTGTGGAATTGAGGGATCGTTCCGGCTTATTTCAGCTAGTTGCTGATCCTAATAAAAATCCTAAAGCTTATGATGTAGTCAGAAAAATTAAAGACGAATTTGTTATTCAGGCAAAGGGTATTGTTTCTCAGCGACCTGAAGAAACATACAATACTAAGCTTCCAACAGGAGAAGTAGAGCTTTATCCTGAATCTGTTGAAATATTGTCTGAAGCAGCTCTATTGCCATTTCCTTTGGATAGTGATGATGTTAATGAAGATTTAAGATTAAAATATAGATACCTTGATATAAGAAGAGAAAAAACATTGGGTAATCTTGTGCTAAGACATAAAATTGTTACAGCAATAAGAAATTATTTAAATAATTTGGATTTTTTGGAAGTGGAAACTCCAATACTAATTAATACTACTCCAGAGGGAGCAAGAGATTATCTTGTTCCAAGCAGAGTGCATGAGGGTAAATTTTACGCCTTGCCTCAATCGCCTCAAATATTCAAACAATTGCTTATGGTTGGCGGTGTAGAAAGATACTATCAAATAGCTAAGTGTTTCAGGGATGAAGATTTAAGAGCGGATAGGCAGCCAGAATTTACTCAAATTGATATGGAAATGTCTTTTGTTGACCAACAAGATGTTCTTAATATGGTTGAAGGTCTTGTTGTAGATGCATTTAAAGTTGCTGGGGTGGAGGTTGATTCTTCATTCAAGGTCTTAACTTATAAAGAAGCTATGGATAGGTTTGGTAGTGATAAGCCTGATACGAGATTTGGGCTAGAGTTGTTTAATATTACGGATATAATAGAATCTTCAGAATTTACTGCCTTAAAAGAGGTTATTCAGGCAGGTGGTACCGTAAGAGCAATTAAAATCCCGGGTATTGCAGGCTATTCCAGAAAAGAAATGGATGACTTGAGAAATCTAGCTATTTCTTTTGGCGCCAAAGGTCTTGCTAATATTACATATCTTGAAGATGGTAGTGCAAAATCTCCTGTTTTAAAATTTATGACAGACGAACAGGCTAAAGAAATTCAGGATAGAGCTGAAGCGAAAGCCGGTGATGTGATTTTCTTTGTTGCAGATAAGCCAAAAGTTACTTTTGACGTATTAGGCAGACTTAGATTATACTTCGGTAAAAAATTGGGATTGGTTGAAGAAAATGCTCATGCCTTGTTGTGGGTTGTTGATTTTCCTATGTTTGAATACTCAGAAGAAGAAGGCAGATATATGTCTGTTCACCATCCTTTTACAATGCCAAATATTGAAGACATTGATAAAATGGAATCAGATCCTGCAAATTGTAGGTCAATTGCCTACGATCTTGTTTACAACGGAAATGAATTAGGTGGTGGAAGTGTTAGAATCCACTCAGGCGAAATTCAGCAACGAGTGTTTAAGGCTTTGGGGTTGACTGAAGAAGATATAAAACAGAAGTTTGCTTTTATGATAAATGCATTTAAATACGGAACACCTCCTCATGCTGGTTTGGCAATTGGTCTTGACCGTTTGGTTGCATTACTTTCCAAGACAGACTCTATTAGGGATGTAATAGCCTTCCCTAAAAACTCTTCTGCAAAATGTTTGATGACCGAAGCTCCTGCAAGAGCTTCAGAACAACAGCTGAGAGAACTTCACTTGAAGGTTACGGCAAAGCTTGATAAATAATCAAGGATTGTCTAATCGTTTAATGAAACGAATTTAAAGGAAATGGAAGACATATCTCAAATATGGGACAAAGTCCTTGCTATACTTGAAGAACAAATACCCGCTTCGTCATATGTGCCGTGGGTATTACCTCTTATTCCTCATGATTATAATGGTAGTCAGTTTAGTGTTCTTTGTGGTCAATCTTTGGCTATTCAAATTATAAGAAAATCTCACCTTTCTCAAATCACTACCGCACTTGCTCAGGTACTTGGTAAGGAAGTTGAGTTTAGTGTTATTTATGATGAAGAATTATCAAAAAAATTAAAAAAAGTAAACCAAAAAAATAGAAAAGAAGAGCTTATTTCAAATATTGAAAGCAAGTTGCAGCCGTGTAAATACGACGGCTTAAAACAAATGCTTTCATCTTATAATCTTAATTTAAAATATAAGTTCGAAAATTTTGTTGTAGGTGAAAATAATAAGTTTGCCTATGGCGCTTCTATGACGGTTGCAAGGGAACCGGGTAAAAAATATAATCCTCTTTTTATATATGGAGGTTCGGGGTTGGGGAAAACTCACCTGATGCAGGCTATTGGTCATTATGTTCTTTATAATAACCCTAATCTGAAAGTAAAGTATGTTAAGACCGAAGAATTTGTTAATGACCTTGTTAACTCCTTATTTAAAGGCTTAGATAAGAGTTCCAAAATGAATAAATTTAGGGACAAGTACAGAAATGTTGATGTGCTGTTGATTGATGACATTCAATTTATTGAAGGCAAAGAACGCACAGAAATGGAAGTTTTTAATACTTTTGAAACATTGCATAATGCAGGTAAACAAATAGTTATAACAAGTGATAGATTGCCAGAGGATATTCCTCTTTTATCAGATAGATTAAAAAGCCGTTTTCAGTGGGGATTGATTGCTGATATCCAAATTCCTGATATTGAAACAAGGATGGCTATTTTAAGTAAATTAGCGAAAGATAATGGTATTGAATTAAAAGGTGATGTTGTTGAGTTTTTATCATCAGTTTATAAGCGTAAT
>JAEYQN010000047.1 GCA_023409995.1 Cyanobacteria bacterium OH_CBB_238
CATGTGAAGCTCCGTTTTAGTATTATTAAAGATTCTTAGTATATCAACCTCTTTAACCTCTTCGCTCCAGCGCCTTACTGCAGACAAAAAACGCAAATGTGAAAATAGATGCCAGAGCAAGAAAATGAATGAACCCGCAATCCAGAATACCCCTGCATATGGAAGCCAATCTAAACTTGCTGCCGTATTGGCAGTAGCGACATGAGAAGCCACTTGTGTTGTACCTTGTGGCGCAACGGACTGTAAGAACTCCGGCAGGGTTAGTTTTATATTTGCTCGAATAGGCAGAAGTAATGCTACAAAAACAACTGTCCATAAGTAATAGCGGCACTTTGATGAATACCGATGTGCCAGTATAGGAGAAATAAGCAGCATAAGCATGATGATTAACGAAAGCTGCAACGAATTTTGAAGATAGACTGAACATATTTCCCGCATATTATTCACCCCGCTTTTTCAACCACTTTGACAGCTCATCCAAGTCTGACTCTCTCAACTCTTTACCATCGTACAAAGTATCCACAAGGCTGACAATGGATCGATTGTGAAAACGCTCGATGAAGCTGCTGGTTTCGAATTTCAGATATCGCTCCTTATCCACTAAGGGATAATACGTGCGCTCCTTGCCGTTTTTTTCGGTACGTAAAAATCCACGGTCAACCAATCGAAGTAAAAGCGCTATCAGTGTTTGCAGCCTCCACCCCTTTTCATTGCCCAACTGTTCCATCAAGATGTTCGTTGTAATGGGTGGTTCATTTTCCCATATAGTTTTCATTACTTCAAATTCCGCATCGGGAAGTTTTTTAATGCTTTTCATTATCTCAACTCCTTTTGTACCTAATAAATATATACAAGTGTCTATCATAGGTTATTATACAACTGTCTATAATGATTGTCAATAAGTTAATAGACAGTTGTATATAAGGAGGTGATCTGACAGGCTAGGATCATTCAGCCTTTTTGTCCCGGTCTGAGGAACATACTTGTTACTTTGTACTCTTTACGCTTAGAAGCTGTTTGCGGTGAATTTGTACGTATGACAATTACCGTTGTAAGCAAAAGCATGATAGCCAATGATAATATGGATAAAGTCAGATTACCGGGTTCAGAAGTGTTCATAAATCCTTCCATATCGAATTTTATTACCGTAAGTCCAGACAGAATCGGGTATAGACTGCGCATCGTGACATTTTTAATAAACATGGCACTATAGCCAAATAGAAACGATACCATAACACCGCCCATATAAATCCCCTGTTTCCTGCTTGTAAAAGCAACAATGGGCAGAATGGCAATGTATGTGAACGCTGCTGTTCCTAACATCTGCAAAATTCCAGTAATCAAAACTGTCGTATTAAGCCCTGAAAAACCGCACAACAATCCGACGATTATTGTTATTACATAGCCGTAAAGTCCAAGCAGAATACTTAAAATTCCCACCGCTAACAATTTTCCGAACAACAGACGCTGAAAGCTTATTGGAACGGGTAAGATGTTTTTCAAGGTATTATCGATGTATTCCCGGTTTATTAGATATCCTCCAATCAGCGTGAAAATAACAGGCATAAAAATCGTTGTGCTATTCCATATGGTACTGCGAAAGAGAGATGAAAATTCAAAATTTCCTCTTTTGGCCTCAGGCGTTGCAACAGCTTGTGTAAATACAGATAATATAGCAGGAAGCGTCATGCCTATTAGTCCAATTAGTAAAATATGAAATCTCTTTAGTTTCAAAAATTCGGTTTTTATTATACGAAGCATAAAAAATACCCCTTTCCTCAAATTTCCCTACGCTGGTAGATGTACATCATCAAAGAAATGCAAACGATTGCTTCCATTAGAAGCACTCCAAAGCATATGGGTGCTGACACAAAGTATTTGCTGAAACGGTAGTAAAACTCCGTTTGCATTTCCCCGGTAGGTGTGTAGAACTGGTACAGCCATCGAAAAATAATAGGTACAGGCATCAGTGTTCCGGTATTTATTCCGAGAGGCTGCATCATAACCGCATCGCTGAAATGCATCCCATAATTCAGAAGTGTGTAAAAGAACACGATAATTACAGAGAGAATGTAGCTTTTATTAAACCATACCACCAGTACAACACAGGGAAGTGCCGCTGCCCACATGAGTATACCGCTTGATGCTGTAAGCGAAAATTGAAAAGCAAAACTTTGCAAAGGAATGTTTTGAACGACAGCAATTATTGTGCTGACCGCAAACCCTGTTAACTGGAAAGCGATAGAGAAGATCAGCAAAACCGATAGCTTTACAAGAACCAATTTATTTTTTGATACCGGTATACTCAGTAGATTTTTTAGGGTATCATTGTCCAGTTCGATAAAAAACAGATCTGCCGCCAAAATAATTAGAAGAGGCATCAAAAGTAAAAAGGCATTGTCTTCTCTAACTCCCGATTGGATGCTTGCAAAATTGGAATCTGACAGCAATACAGCATTAAAAAGAGGAAAAATGACAGCTACCAATATTCCAAACAAAATTATTTTTTTTCGTTTGAATTTCTTAAATTCAAAGAGAATCAGCTTATGCAATACCCGCACCTCCAGTTATACGCTTGAAGTAATCCTCCAAGCTGTCTTCGCATGTGTAAGCTTCGGATACCTCCAGTCCATTTTCAATAAAAGCACGGTTAAGCGCGGAAACAGAAATACTGTTATCATGTAAGCGCAGGCTATGGTCATTTTCCACAGTGAAGTTTTTTGCGCCAAAGCTTCTCTCCATGATTCTGGCTGCCTGCGCTGTGTCGGAGACGATAAAATGAATGTACTTTCCGTTCTTTTCTTCCAGCTCAGCAAGACTTTCTTCCTCCAGCAATACACCGTGGTCAATGATTCCAATATCATCCACCAGCAAAGATATTTCCGAAAGGATATGGCTGGAAATCAGAATCGTTTTCCCCCTTGCATCGCACAATTCCCGGAGAAATGATCGGACTTCCGCAATACCGATGGGGTCTAACCCATTGATTGGTTCATCCAAAATCAGTAGCTCCGGATCGTGCATAATGGCAAGCGCAATCGCTAAACGTTGCTTCATACCAAGAGAATATTGAGAAAACAGCTTCTTATCTCCATAAGGAAGCCCTACAACTTCCAATGCATCCTTGACAGCGGTACGTTTAGAAACCCCTCTAAGC
>JAEYQN010000050.1 GCA_023409995.1 Cyanobacteria bacterium OH_CBB_238
TACAACAGGTATTGATATTCCTTTTAGTAAAGACTTTATAAACATAATAAAAACTAAGTCTTATACAGAGATATTGGCAAAACAATCAGAAATAGAGTTTTGTAAATCTATTCGCACTATTCCAAAAGAACTTTCGAGCAAAGTATTTAAAATTGAAGATCGTTGTTCTATATATGGAGTCAGGATGCCTTTTACCAGTGATAAAAATGTTTATTCTTATAAAGGAATGCTTTTTTCTGAAAATACTTCTGAAATTTTTTTATTTACTAAAAGATTTATTGGATCATCATATTCTGCGCCAATAAGAACGGCTAAGCTAGCGCTAAATGACAGTCTTCAGGCTGAATTGCCATAATTTAGCTATTGGGTAGAGTGCTTTTTGATTTCGGAAAAGCTAATTTTATTTTCAATTAAAAATACAATAGAAAATAAAAGCATTGATAAAAGCGTCAAAGTCTGTTGTGTGAATGCAATCGCAAGGGCTGAGGACTTGCTTATTCCATACATTCCTAATGCTAGAATAAATGCATATTGATAAGGTCCGACATAGATAGATGTCGAAGGTATTATTGTTGCTAAAGCAATAAAGCAGACAGCAAATAATGATGCCGAAAAGCCTAACTTAAAGCCAAAAGCATATATTAGAAGGTAAGTCATGTAGCACTCAATCAGCCAGATAGCAGCACTACATATAATCGTTTGAGTTAAAGACTTTAAGCTTAAAAGTTGGTTGAATCCTACTATAAAGTGGTTTATTTGTTTATTTATTTTATCTATAAGAGAACATATATTTTCTTGATTTTCCTTGCGCATAAGGAAGAGGCATTTTTTTATAATATTACAGAGCTGATCAGTTTTGTTTAGCTTTAACAGAAGATATACAAAAACCAGACTCCCTCCGAATATCAACGCTCCAAACGCACTTAATTCCATAATTATTGGTGTTTTTTTATATAAAAGCATTGATATTATTAGTATAGATACAACACTTAGTCCGTCAAACATTCTTTCAGCTATTACAGATGCAAATATTTCTAATTTGTTTCTATTATATTTTTTCCCGGCAAACCATGCCCTAAAAAAATCACCTGCTCTTGCAGGCAATAATATGTTTAGAGTTGCACCTGTTATATATAATTCAGAGAGTTTTTTTACACTGAGATTCTTATGCTTAGGAATAAGACACTTCCACCTATAGCCTCTAATAAACATTGTTAATAAATATATTGGCACTAATATTAAAAATATTTTTGTATCAAGCAACTTAAATGTTTGAACTAGTTGCTCAAAGTCAATATTGAAAAAGATACAAACAATTAGAACTATTGTAATTATTGTTGGTATGCTTTTGCTTTTTTTCATATTATTCACTTATTTTAATTAATACTTTTAGTGAATCTTTTTGTTTGTTTTTCTCAAATCCTTCTATTGCATTATCAATTTTGACAATTGATGAAATAAACGGAGTGAAGTCTATTTTTTTCTCTTCAAGATATCTCATTGCTGGTACAAATTGTCCACATCTTGAACCAAGTACTGTAATTTCATTTATTACAATAGGGGCAAAATTGAATTCTTTTGATGCTGCGATTGTACTTTTTAGAACTAGTGTTCCTCTGGGTTTTACAGAAGATATGGATGTTTCAAAGCCTGTTATTGACCCTGTTGCTTCGACAACAATATCGTATTCTTGCGTGATTTTAGTCTCTTGCAGCAATTTTGTTTTAACACCCTGATCCTTAGCTATATCAAGTTTATTTTGATGTTTGCCAATTAGGGTTACATCTAATCCTGAAGATTTTAATGCAATAGCTGTTGTCAGTCCTAATTTTCCATCTCCGAGTACTAGAACTTTTTCATATGGTTTTATATGTAGTTGCTCTAATATCTCTAGTGCTGCAGCAAGGGGCTCAACAAAAACAGCCTGTTCATCACTTACTGACTCCGGTACTTCTATTATATTGGTTATTGGTATGATAACATATTCGGCGAAACATCCGTCTTGTTGCCATATGCCAAGTGTACTTCTGTTTGGGCAATGCCTTTGTAATCCTTTTTTACACCATTCGCATTTTTCACAACCAAAATTTATTTCTCCAACTACTCGTTTACCAATAAGGGTTTTGTCTGGTCCATTAACTTCTTCAACAATTCCAACAAACTCATGACCAAGTACGCCCTTGTAGCCCATGTAACCTTTCGTTATTTCAAGGTCTGTGTTACAAATGCCTGCTAGTGTCACTTTAACAAGTGCTTCGCCAGATTTAACTTCTGGCTTTTTATAATTAACATCAAGTTTTAGTTCATTATCAAATACAACTGCTTTCATTGAATACTCCTTCTCTCAATAGAAGTATTATAGCGTCAATTATTTTTTATTCAAAGACAAATATGTTATAAAACTTGAAGCTTTAGTGATTCAACTTTTTTTATCAAAGACAACTTTTTAGTTAGTTCATTTTTGTGTGAATTAATAGTGATTATTTCATCAATTGATAAAAATCTTTTTGCTTTATCGATTATTTGTTTTGCGCTTTCATATTTCTTCAATTGTACAAGTATTTTAATTTTTAATTCATATAAAGAAGGCAATAATTGTACATTATCGTCATTTATATTTAAGAAAGCTTTCTCACAATACTTGAGTGCACTTAGAAAATCGCCCATTACTTCAAAACAATTTGCGATTGAAGCCAAAACTTTAGGGTCGTTTTTAAAAGTTATTTCTGCTTTTTTATAACATTCGAATGCTTCAGTGAAGTTTCCTTTAATAAAATATATGTCTCCAAGCAGAATATTGCTTTTATAATGTATCGGTGTTAATTCCAGTGACTCTAGTAATTTATCTTTTGATTTTTCTAATTGATTAAAATATAAGAAATTATCTTCAGCTTCTCTAAACAGTATCTCAGACTTTATATTTATTACATTAGAATGGAGTCCTTTTTTAGTCTCGCAATCTTCTCTCATTTTCTCTTCCTCAGTGAAATCTTTTTATTTAATAATCATAGATTTTCTATCATGTTTAAGGCTATAGTTGTATTTCTGCCAATTTTTAATAAAACATGCTAACCCCATGTCTGACATGGATTTAGCATGTTAAAAATGTGTGTTTACATAAGTTAATCATTCTTTTGGTTTTTGTTAAGAAAGGCAAGAAAACCCATGGAGTACATGGTTTTTACTCTAGTTAAAAAATGTTAATAATTGGAGACATAAAATTTATTTTACTATTCCATGACATATGTGTATTTAGTAGAAATTAGAACCTATTTATTTTGTCAAATGTGTTGCCGAAGTTTTTACTTTTTTCCCATGCTTGCGTTTTAATATACAATATTTAAAAATATGTAAAAATAATTGTATGGAGGCAACGTGAGCTTGAACTTAGAAGAAAAAATAGATTTAGCAGATAATGCGATTAAAGTATTAGAAAAGAGATATTTAAAACGAGATTCCAGTGGTAATGCTATCGAAAAGCCGCAAGATATGTTTTATCGAGTTGCATCAACTATAGCTGCTGCAGATAAATTATTTGGTGCATCGTCACAAGAAATAGAATCAACAACTAAAATATTTTATGAAAACATAACAAAACGATATTTTATGCCTAATTCGCCTACATTAATGAATGCCGGCAGAGAGCTTGGTCAACTTGCTGCATGTTTTGTTTTGCCAGTGGAAGATTCTTTAGAGGGAATTTTTGAAACATTAAAAAATACAGCATTAATTCATAAATCAGGTGGTGGAACCGGTTTCTCTTTCTCAAGACTTAGGCCGAAAAATGATGTTGTAAAGTCTACTATGGGCGTTTCTTCTGGCCCTGTGAGCTTTATGGAAGTTTTTAATGCTGCAACTGAAGCAGTAAAACAAGGTGGTACCAGACGCGGAGCTAATATGGGCATATTGAGAGTAGACCATCCTGATATTTTAGATTTTATTAATTGTAAGTCTGATAATATGAAACTCAATAATTTTAATATCTCAGTTGCCATTACGGATGAATTTATGGAAGCGTTAAAAGAAGGCAGAGATTATAATTTAATCCATCCTAGAACTAATTTGCCAGTTGGAAAACTCAGTGCTAAAGCGGTTTTTGACATAATAGTTGAAGGTGCTTGGAAAAATGGAGAGCCTGGAATTGTTTTCATTGATAAAATGAATTCTGATAATCCAACTCCTCATATTGGTGCAATAGAGTCAACAAATCCTTGTGGAGAAGTTCCATTGTTGTCATTTGAGGCTTGTAATCTGGGGTCGATTAACCTTGGACTTATGGTAAAAGGTGAGGGTAATAATCTTTCTATTGATTGGAAAAAATTAGAAATAGTCACGAAATTGGCAATTCACTTCCTTGATAATGTTATTTCGATAAATAATTATCCCCTTACTCAAATTTCTGAAATGGTTCAAAATAATAGAAAAATTGGTTTAGGAGTGATGGGCTGGGCTGACCTTTTAATGAAGCTAAAAATATCATATAGCAGCGAGGAAGGGACAACTCTGGCTGCACAAGTTATGGAATTTATTGATTATCATTCGAAAATAAAATCAATTGAACTTGCAAAAGCAAGAGGCAGCTTCAATAATTTTTCTGGAAGTATTTATGACGGAAAGAATTTTTTGTATACGAAGTATAAAGGAAAATCTGCTGGGCAAATTTCAGATGAAATGTGGCTTGAATTAGATAATCTAATTGATAAATGTGGGATTAGAAATGCTACAACAACCTGTATAGCTCCAACTGGTACAATTTCTATGATTGCAAGCGCTTCAGGTGGTGTTGAACCTTTGTTTGGTCTTGTGTTTATCAGAGATGTAATGGATGGAACTGTTATGGTAGAGGCAAATGCAGTGTTTGAACAATATGCAAAAGATAACGGGTTTTATTCTGTAGAATTGATGAAAAAAATTGCTTCAGAAGGAACAATTGCTCATTGTGAAGGGATTCCTGCAGAAGCAAAAAAAGTATTTGTTGGAGCTCATGATGTATCACCTGAGTGGCATGTTAAAATGCAAGCTGCTTTCCAACTTCATACGGATAATGCTGTTTCTAAAACGGTAAATTTTGAAGAACATGCAACGAGAAGTGATGTAGCTTCTTCATATATTCTGGCATATGAAAATAATCTTAAGGGAATCACCGTATATAGAAATAATTCGCGGCAGTTTCAACCTATGAATCTTGATAATAAAAAGTCAGAAGATTTGCCCGAGATCAAGCCTATAGGGGAAGAAGTCGGGGAAGAGCATAAATGTCCGGAATGTGGAAAAACACTTGGTTTTGGTGAAGGCTGCTTTATCTGTTTAGATTGTGGATACTCAGGGTGTAGCTAACTTTTTTAGGTATACCGTAACAAAATATAAAAGAAAGAAGAGACTTTTAATAAAGGTCTCTTCCGTACATTAATGGGTTATTAACCCCATTTAGTGTGATGTGTGTGTTTAGTGTATTTTGTTTTTCTATCATAAGTGAATACAAAAGATTCATAAAAGTTTTCACCCAGGATAACGAAAAATTAAAATATGTATAGTATAATTTTATAGAACGGTAAGCAACTTATACATTTATGTTAGCCGAAAAAGGATAAATGTCAATACTTTGTATATACTGTATCAATTATAATGTGTTTAGTAATGCTGTGAGGAATGAATCATGTCTGAATTTAGAACTAGATTTAGAGAATTAAGAAAAAGCTTGGCTATTACGCTGAGAGAAATGTCTGAAGATTTGGGTATCCCTTTATCTTCAATAAGCAAGTATGAACAAGGAATAATCAAACCTGGTGTTGAAATTCTGTCAAAACTTGCTAAATGTTACAATGTTAATTTAAACTGGCTTATTGCAAATCAAGGCTTAATGTTTGATCAGAGTGAAGTTGAGCTTTCAACAGGTACAAGTGATGATATAAGAGTTAGACTTGTTAAATATAGCAATTCAGTAAAAATTCAACCAATCTCAAACGAATTTTTTGAGAAAAATCCAAAAATGAAATCATTTTCTTCTGTTGAATCTGAAGAGTATATCCAAAAAATTTCTAAGGATATTAAAAAACCCGTTACTGTCGAATTTGCAAATACTGATAACGATGATAAAGTTAAGGTTTTCTATCCGGATGGAAAAGTTACTGTGTTGAATAGAGACGAAAATTCATATAGAAATAAGCTTGTTATGAAAGTAAAGTCAAAATTAGACACTCTTCCATATGCTTGTAGTAAACTTGAGTTTTTGGATGTTGCTATTGATTCTTTAGAAGATAGATCTGCATTTGATAACTTGAAAACGCTTGTTAAAGGAATGGATATAGCTATTAACTCTTAGTATTGAGACTTCTTGTAAAAAAAGAATTTCTCTATATTGATATAAAACTATCAGCATAGTATAGTAATCTTATAAATAATTGGATTGTTTGTTCTATTTATTGAATTGGCAATCCGATGAGATTACTAAGTTGGCCTTTACCAAAAGCAGGAGAAACAAATGAACCAAATTATAAAAATAGCATGGGACTTAAATGAAAATACTGATAATCGTTATCAGTTAGTCTATGAAATTGCTGAGTTAGCTAAAAAATTGGTTGATGAAAACCAATCAAGAAGACTAAAAGATGAATTTGGTTATGATGAATTTGGGCTTGATAGCTCTATCAAAAAAGAGAATCCTGTTGAACATGCAATAATGGTGAAAGCTTCAGAAGCTGATGAAAGTAGATTAGTTGGGTAGTAACTACTAGTTATATCTAAAAAGATAATATAAAAGCTCCTTAAAAAGGAGCTTTTAATTTTGTTAAAATCCAAAAGTTATTGAGCTAAAAGTTTGTTTATAGCGATAGTTAATCTGGATTTTTTCCTAGAAGCTGTATTTTTGTGTAAAATACCTTTAGAAACAGCTTTATCGCAAAGTTTATATACATTGCTTAATGCTGGATTTAATGCTTCTTGGTCTTTGGCTTGAGCTAAAACAAGAGCTTTTTTAATAGCCGTTTTAATGCTTGATTTGAAAGCAACGTTTTTCTCGTTGTTTCTTTGAGCTATTAATACTCTCTTTTTTGCTGATTTAATATTTGCCATTATTTTTTCCTTTCTAATGCTAGATTGTTTTAGGTTTTTGAAAATTAAATTTTATCCAATGTAGATAATCAATAAAATCCACCTTTATCTGCATTGAGGATGGTGAGTATAACAATTATATTATTTAAATAATTATTGTAAATAGAATCAAAGCTTGTTTTTAGTATTATTAAGTCAGAATTGTAACAGTTGGTATCTTTTTTTTTGTTATAGGGCAAAAAATGCGATTCATACCAATTAATATTATTGGCTGAGTTAGCTGGACATCATGTTGAATTTATCAAATTCTTCTTACAAAAGAGTATTAGCGTAATTAATGAATATTAAATCAAATCCACTTCCAATAAATCCGAATAAAATAGCAAAAGGCATAACGGCTCTTACTAGAGAAGGTGCAACTTTGCCTGTAGTTCTTTTGGAAACAACAGTCACGGCTGGAAGGACTTATCAGGCAGAAAAACGTTCAGGCTATGTTGAAGCTAGAGAAAGATTCTTTGACGAGGCTATTACTGCTGTTTTTTGGCTTTTTGGCAATGATATCTTTAATAAGCTAGGTGATAAAGTTTGTAAAAAGCTATTTAAATTGCCCACTGTAGATTTTGATGCAGGTAAAGATGCATTGAGGTCGCCTATGAAAAATTTATCGTCAAATTTGGCCTTAAAAGCAAAGCATTTAGGTGAAAAACCAATTAGTAATTCTCTTCTTTCAAAAATTAAATTTGGGAAAATTATTTCTAGTATAGTGTTATCGACTTCCTTGGTTGGTTTTGCTTTGCCTAAAATAAACATGTCTATTACAAAAAAAATTAAAGAACAAATGAAAAATGAAGGACAAATTCCTACTGTTAATCCTAATGTTCAACAAAATAGTATGCAAAAAACTGATGCCCAGAACAGTTCTGAATCAATAGATGTTTTCAAGAATAGACTTACTGGACAAAATATGCAAAAACCTGCTTCTCAGAATAGTTCTGAATCAATAGATGGTTTCAAAAATAGGCTTACTGTACAGAATATTCAAAAACAAAGACCTGCATTTGCCGGTGCAATGTTTAGCCCTGAAGGACTTGCTCAAGTTGCTCATAACTTAGAGCATCACACTGTATATAAGCTTTTAGCCACAGATGGCGGTATTTTTGTAGGAAGAGCCGCAAATGCTTGGAATAAAGATGACAGAATAGAAAAACTATTTAGAGATCTTACTTCTTCATTCTTCTATTTATTCAGTACTGGGTTAGTAATGTCTGGTTTACAAAAACTTGATAAATATGGAAATATTTCTAAATTAAATCCAACCACAGCAGATTTGTTGCATAACAAAATGCTTATAAATATCAAATCTGTCGGTGGTTCTATGAACATCGCTGATTTTAAAGATGCAATGCTTGGTTCTATCTCAGATAAAAATAAGACCATAATGCAAAAAATCCCATTTAAAGACGATGTTACGACTCTTAAATCAGTAGTAAAAGAACTAAAGAATGCTGGTCATTCTAAAGAACTTCTTTTGAAAGCTGCTGAGATGTCTAAATTGCAGCCAGTTAAGTCTGGTGAAGGCAGAGTGCTTACAAAAAGACAAGTTCAAGATATTTTAACAAACAGTAAAAATGCACAATCAGGTGTAGATAATCCTAAATTTCTAATGAATGCATATAAGGGTTATTTTGGGGATGCCCTTACTAATCCTTATAAATATATTTCGATGAAAGAAATTAATAAATTTAGGAATAATATTGATGATTATGTAAATACGGTTATTAAAGCTGCAGAATCTTCTTCTGAAAAAATTATTACTGAGAAACTGCTTAATAAAATGAAGAAACAAAACATAGTTAAATCTGGAGCATTTTATGGTGTAGGCTTTGCAATTTCGGCATTGTTCCTGTCAACACTTATTCCTAAAGCACAATATTTAATAACAAAGATAAGAACAGGAAAAGACCAATTCCCTGGGCTTGATACCCCAGTTGAGAATGTAGCAGAATCTCACAATACAGCTATTGAATCCAAAAAAGTATAGTTTAAACTATAGAGATATTGTTTCTATATGCTGGAAGCCAACTGAGTATTTTGCAACTTTTGGAGTGAATTTTAATATTGTATATTCAGGATCTTCTGAACCGAGTGAAAAATACATTTTCCATTCATCTTGCCATAATTTATTTTTTAATTCTCTGTCAAAAACCATTTCAGCAGCTCCAAATAGGGAAAGTGATTTCATTAATTTTGGACAAAAGTAATATAAAGATATAGTTCCATTATTTTTGATTTGTTGAATTTTAGCTGAAGAAAGAGCGGTTACTATGTAAGTTGATAAATCATCTTCACAGAAAAGATTTGTATTTTCAGGAAACCGTTCAACTGACCTCATATTGGCCATTGCTCTTGTTTCTGCTGAGTTTAGTTTACTGTTATATGTTGATAAGTAAAACCAGTCGCAACATTCTATCAGATCTCTCGCTTCTTTATAAAATTCTAATAAATCAATCATATTTTTCTCCCATATTCGAAAGATACAAGAGATTATCATTATTTACAATTGCTAAGGTGTGTATAAAAATTACTATCTTTGTTATATTGAAGAATCTATCCATCCAAGCATCTCAGAGAGAGCTTTTGCTCTATGAGATATCATATTTTTTGTTTTTGAATCTAGCTCAGCCATTGTTTTATTATATTCTGGCAAGAAAAAAACCGGATCATATCCAAAACCATTTTTGCCTTTTACCGAATTGATTATTAGTCCTTCTATTTTACCTTCTGTTTTGTGAAGTAAGTTTCCGTTGGCATCAACAAGGCTTATAACAGATATAAAATGTGCTGTTCTTTCTTTTTCGGGAAATTTAGATAGTTCGTTTATTAATTTTTTTATTCTATTTTCGGGAGTATCTGCATATCTTGCAGAATATAATCCTGGTGCTCCATTAAGTAAGTCAACGCATAACCCAGAATCATCAGCCAATGAAATTTGAGAAGTTAACTTAGCTGCTTCTCTTGCTTTAATAATAGAGTTTTCTTCAAATGTTTTACCGTTTTCTATTGGATTGAAATCACCGCTTATTATAGAAAACTTTATGTTTTTATACTGGTTTATAGCATTAATTTCCTCTAATTTATGAGGATTTGATGTTGCTATTATTATTTCTTTTATTTTTTTATTTTCCAAATCTTCTATTTCTATTTTTGAATTCAATAATAGCATTCACTAGAGATTCGTCATTAAATTCAGGCCAATATTGGTCTGTTACAAGTATTTCGGAGTATGCTAGTTGCCATAATAAGTAATTACTTATCCTCATTTCGCCTCCGGTTCTTATTAAAAGATCAGGGTCAGGAATTCCTGCTGTATACAAGTTGTCAGAAATAGCTGATTCATTGATATCATTAACAGACAACTCTCCACTTAAAACTTTTTGAGCTAGTGCCTTTACCGAGTTAACAATTTCCATTCTTGAACCATAGTTAAATGCAATCTGAAGTTTTACTCCTGTGTTGTTTTTTGTATGTTCTTCCGCATTTGTTAGAATAGCTCTTAAATTGTCACTTAATCTTGATAGATCACCTATAAACTTTATTTGGACATCGTTATCATGAAGTTCTTTTAATTCATTTCCTATTGTTTTTGCAAGCAGTCCCATTAAGAAATTAACTTCCTCTTCAGGTCTGTTCCAATTTTCGGTAGAAAATGCATATACTGTTAAATAATTCACCCCATAGGAGTGGCAAGATTTTAAAATCGTTTTAAGAGAAGAAACACCTTTTTGGTGACCAACAGCAGATGGCAACAATCTCTCTTTTGCCCATCTTCTATTCCCATCCATAATTATGGCTATATGTTGTAAACCAACTTCTTTTACTATTTCGGCAATATCTTGAGTTTTAGTTTGTGTAATCACTATTCTTTTTCCTTAATTTGTAAGAAAAATTATAAACCAAATAAGTGTATTAGGGTATATGATTTACCTAAATGTTGCTAAATGTGTAGTAAAAGCTCCCTTTAAAAGGGAGCTTTTTGTTTTTAACTCTTAAGTTTATTTTTTGTGAGAGAATTTGAAAAATGATTTTTTTGTTTTAACATCAGTTTTTGCTGGAGCAACTTCTGGAGTTGCTGGAGCAATTTTTGTTTCTGCTTCTTTAACTGCAGATTCTACTTTTGTTTCAACCTTTTTAACATCAGTTTCAACTTTTTTAACTTCAGTTTTTACAGCAGCAGTTGGCTTGTTTGGACAAGTTGCTTTTACTGGGCAAGCTACAGGTTTTACTGTTGGAGTTGTAGTTTTTACAGCTGGTTTCGCAACTGTAACCGCCGGTTTTGTTACGCTTACGGCTGGTTTTGCTGGAGCTTTGACTGGAGTTGTTGTTGCAAAGCTTGCTTGAGTCCCCGCAAACGCTACTACTGCAGCTAGTGCTAATAATTTTTTCATCTTCTGTCTCCTTAATGGTTTTATGTACTAATCCGTGTGGACGGAAGAATTCTAAATCTAAACGAAAAACTAGTCAAGTACTTATGGTAGGATGTGAAAATTTTCTTTTATAGTAAGAATTTTTCTTATTGAAAAATCAATTATATTTTCTTGTAGATCCCCGGTTTTAACGGCTTTTGAGATTTCTTTTGTTATCTTTTCTAGTGAGGCATTGCAGTTTCTAAATATGAACATATTTATACCTGCTTTTAATGATGTTATGCAAGCATCGATCGGTGAAAATCCTTTGATGGCACCCATTATCATGTCATCAGATATTACTATCCCGTTAAAATGAAGCTTTTTTATAAGATATTCATTTATAATCGTATTAGACATGGATGCTGGGATTTTTTCTTTATTAAATGCAGGATAGTTAACATGGGCAACCATTATTGCTGGAATACCTTGTAATATTAATTCTTTAAATGGTCTGATGTGGGTTTGTTCGAGTTCTTCAGTGGTTAGATTTATTGTTGGCAATGTAATATGAGAGTCTAAACTTGCATCACCATGACCAGGAAAATGCTTACCAACTGGGAGTATATTATTTTTAATATACTCAAGTGTTACTATTCTTGAATAATGAATGACATCCTCGGGATTATTTGAATATGCCCTTTCTCCAATTATAGGATTATTTTCATTTGTGTTTACGTCAAGAACTGGTGCGAAATTCATGTTGATACCATAGCTTAAGAGTTCTTTTGCCATATTTTGCGTTTGCTCTATTAAAAAATTATCTCCATTTTTTGCTGCACTTTTTGCACTCAAATATTTTTTGCCACTATGAATGTTTTCGGTTCTTTCAACTCTTCCTCCTTCTTGGTCAATACTTAAGAATGGAGGAATAAGAGCTTTTTTATTTATATCTTTAATAATTTGTTTAAATTGTTCTTTAGTGTGTATATTTTGAGTAAAAAATATTACCCCACCGAGTCCTTTTTCTAGAAAATGCTGAAAATCCTTGTTATCTTCTGGATTTGGTCCATCAAATCCTACAATAAATAATTGTTTTATTTTTTCTTCCAGAGTTAATTTTTTAATAATTTTTTCAATTTTCATAAAATAATCATATATTTAATTGAGTTCAAAAGTCAAAATATTGTAGTATTATTTAATCAAATATATTTTATTGGGGAAATGTGTCATGAGAAAATTATTAGCATTGTTTGTGCTATTTGCGTTTATATTCTGTTTAGCTAATTTAGACAGTGTTCAAGCTGCTAAAAAAGGGAAAAAAGACGTTGGGGGGATTTCTCAGGAAGAACTAACTGCAATTGGTTCTGACATTGACCTTTTAACCAGAAAAATTTATGAGTCTTCTTTATTTTCACCAGAAGAGAATGCAAAAATTATGAAAATAAAAATGCAGCTTGATGATCAGATGTTAATAACCCCAGATCCCACTTACGCTCCACTATACTTTAAGTTGGGGAATTTGTTAAAGTCTAGAGGGTACAAGGATGAGGCAATAGAGTGTTATCAAACAATTTTAGAAAATTTTGCTGATACGGCCCTTGCCCCTAAAGCAGCAAATGCCTTAAAAGCAATGGGGGTAGTTATAAAAGATCCTTCTGCTCAGAGTGAAGATGGCGCAGCAGCTGATTCTGGGGATTCCTCCGGAACTGCTATGTAAAAATTATCTGGTTAATCTATATATTTTGTATTCGCTTGGTTCTAGTTTTTCAAAATATATAGTTTTATCTGAGGTGTTCAGCTCTGTTTCTACATATTCCTTCGTTTCTTCACAGTAAGAAATTTGACTTAATATTTTAAAGTCTCCAGGTATATCTATTTTTTTATCGAAGACTGTTTCACCCTCTTGTATTGTGAATATTTTTGATCCATCTTCTTGCTCAAGAGTAATTTTCTCTATTGGAGGAAAATAATTGGCTGCAATTAATAAAACCTCTTTTAATGGATCTTTTGAAATCATCCAACAACTGAAACCATCATCTGTCTCGGTTATGATTTGAGCTTCTCCTTCTCTGGTAAGCTCGCAATTAAGAGAAAAGTTGTTAATTGCGTCAAATTTATTAAAAAAGTCATAATCTTTTTCTCTAAGAAGAGAAATTTCAGAAATTATTGTGCTTTCAATACCTTTTTTGGTAAATGATTCGTCTCCATCAACAAAAAGAGTTGGTCTTTGAGCGAGTTTTCCTCCTGGTATAAATTTGAATTTAAACCACTTAAATAAAGCTCCTTCTTTTCCTAATTGTCCTGGATATTGGTCTATTTCTCTAAACTCCCCGTCTTGGTTATTATAGGTTTTTAGTATTGAAAGGTTTGGTATTCCATTAAGCTTTTCATTGTATTCTTGTAGTTCTTGGTTGTTTTTAATTATCTCTGCAGGAGTTTTGCTTGCTTGAGCAATAATGTCATCTCCCCAAAGTACGTCAAAAAGCATATCTTGATGATATTCTTTATAGTATTTCCCACCTAACATGTATTCTGCTATGCAAGCGGTATGTGGTATATTTTCTTTTAATGCTTTAAGCGTCCTTCGTGTTACTTTTTTAGGTAACCTATAGCTTATAGGTTTATCATCTTTTTCTGAAAATTCATCAACAATATGGTCTGCATGATCCATTCTTATTCCGTCAAAATTATATTCCTTTTGTCGTTTTTTTATTCTTTTTATCATTGTATCTATTGCTTCTTCGTGGTATTCCATAGTGTCGAAGTGATAGAAATAATAAGGTGTTTGGCAGTCTAAGTTTGCAAAATTGCTTACATCATTACCTTCGTTGTCAAAATGTTTAAATGTTGGAAAACTTCCACATTCAGACATTTTATCAAAAATTGGAACCCCACTAGAACACCAAGCTCCACCAGGAGCTGGCCATAATCCCTCTTTAATAAGTCTTTGAATTGTTTCGCCTTGCTTTGTAATGTGTTCTTCTCTGGATATTTTAGATGTTTTTATGCCATGTACAGTGCTAACAATTTCTTTTACTATTTTATGTTTTTTTTGCTGTTCATTTTTTGAGAGCATTTTTTCAGATAATTTCTTTTTTATAGGAATTAAATTTGAGTCTATTAGCTCATAAATCACTTTATAGTGCTCACTTATGTCGCAAGAACCTGACTGTAAGGTGCTTTTATATATTTCTTTTACTATTTCAATGTCTTCTGTATCAAACTTATCATCTAAATCTAAATCAATACGGTCAATGGAATCACTTATTTCATTTATTATTGCTTTTACATCAAACCATCTGGCTACATGCGGATGTATTAGAACAAGCTTGGAATATCGGCCTGTTTGTGGGAGCAAGTCGTATAGTACAGGATGTCCCGCAAGTTGCGCCATAGCAACAAAATGTTTAACTTGTTCTTTTGCATTTGCACCTGTTTTTTCTTCTACTTCTTTGTCTTTTAAGTTTTCGCTTACACTTGCGCTGGACGGTAAGTATGCGCATCCAAATTCTCTGGGATGAAAAGGTATAAGGTATACGGTTGTTGAAAGTATTCCTTTTTCAATATCGCCAACTGGAAGAATTAATATCTGTTTAAGCCAATCTATAAATTTTCCAATCTCAAAAGATTTGTTACCGTCTCCAAGAGCTGCCAGGTTAATAAGTTTTATATTATGCTGCTCTCTTTTTATCCAATCGGAATTTTTATAACCGCATCTTGAAACAGGACTTATATTCTCGTTTTCAACATTGAATTCATTATTTTTAAAGATACCGTTAAGTTTCCATTTGATTTCCAAGCCATATAATGTTTCTGCTTCTGTCAATTCTTCAAGAGCTTGTATATGAGAGTATGGCAAATAACCATGCTTTTCGATTATAGAAGTTAAAAAATCTTTTCTTTCCTCAGAAATAGTATTGTATTTATACAGGTCTTTTAATTTTTTATAAAAAGTAGTTAAAATTTTATCTTTTTTAGGTTCTGGTTTTTGAAATATTGCAGAAAACATTATTTTCTCCTGTTTAGCTTAGATTAGTCTATCTTATCATTTATTTTAACAACTTTAAATACAATATTAACTTTAGTTGAGGCTTATTTGAATTTATCAGTTCTTATTTTTCAAAAATAAGATACTTAATGGGCATTGACCATATGGTCAATATAAAATGATAGATCCGTGGATTGATGTTTTACAAATATAAAAATATTATGCTTTAGCTATAAAGTTAGAAGTCTGTTTTGGATTTCAAGTCAGTTGAGTAAAGTTCCCGGGGAGTGTGGGGTATATGAGCAATAAATTAATGAAAACATTTAGGTTAGTTTTGATAAGTACATTTACTGTGTGCTTAATTGGGCTTAAGTCAAATGCTGTTGAGAATACGCTTTCAGCTGTTGAGATAAAAAACTCAGACAGTGGCTACCAGATTCTCCTTAGATCTGACAAAGCAAGTGAGGTTAGAAAAACAACAGAATCTAGTGATGATGTCATTTTAGAGCTTAGAGGTATTCTCCCTGTTGAATCTGTTGCTACAATTTACAATAATGTTCCAGAGATTGATAATGTTATTATTGAGCCTTTAAATAACTCTAATACGAGAGTTATTATTCATGGTAAGAATGTTGCTGGCGCTAATATTTCATTTAAACCAGTTGAAAATATTGCTTCTCAAAATGGTTCAAATGAAACATTAACAACAAATTCAGAGAATGAAATCGAGTTAAGCAAACCGATCCAAAATTATTCTCCTGTTGTGCATAAAATCAATGAGTTTCAGGATCAAGAACCCAGTGGTATGATTTCTTCCGCTTTATTTCTAGCTAAAGATTCAGCTATTTCTGCAAAACCAATTCTTTCAAAAATTATTAGAAGAGTTCTAATGGTAGATAGAAAGATTCTTGCATTAGGTGGGTTGTTTTCACTTATTATCTTGATTGGCTTGGTGGTTATGGGGTCAGACAATAAGAATGAAATTAAAGTTGGTTTATCTCAGAGTTTAAAGGATAGAGAAATTGATATAAATGATAATTTGGCTTTATCTAAAGAAATTAAGACTTTGAGATCTCAAAAACAATCTATATCTCAATCAACTCCTTCTATAAATTATGGAATAAAGGCTTATCAGACTAGTCAAAGAAATCCATATACTTCGCAGGTTAGTGGTATTGCTCCAAGAAAACCAATTACAAATCGTCAGCCTGCCCCAACTCAACAAATTAATACGCAGTCTCAAAATCAGGCTGAATTGCAAAGAAAATTGCAACAAGTAAGATCTCAGCAGACTAATATTCAAAAACCACAGGTTCAAAAAACACAGCTACAGAAAAATATGACTCAACCTTCAACATTGGGTTCAGTTAGTCCTATTTCGGCCAGCGTATTACAGGCTGCTCAGTCAAATATTCAGCAAGGTCAAAATGTTGATAGCATGAAATTTTTAGAATCTATGACTAAAATATATGAAAGAAGTGGAAGAGCGGATCTGGCAAACGAGCTAAAAGCTAGCATTCAAAAGGTAAAGGTTGCTGGATAAAATCAATTTAGACGATACTCAACATTAACTGCGATATTCTTTTTATGAGTATCGCATTTTATTATTTAACTTTCTATTTTAAGAAATATTATGACATTTTGAATAAATATAATAGGCTGTGAGCTAATAGAGATAATAGTATTCAGAAGTGAATACATGCGTATGCATGTGTTCATCATGTTTTTGGGGTTTCGAACCATGGAATCCATGACAGCACATGGGATACGGCGATTTGGGCATTGATTTGTTGTGTTGCTACTGGCACATGGGATAGTCATGTATATTATGGCGTAAATACTATGTTTACATGACTTTACGGCTTGTGTATCATGCTAAACATAGTCATGGAGTCATTTTTGCAAATTAAGCAATAAGAGTGTGGTAAAAGTGGCTAAATAGTGAATATGTGAAAGAGAAGTATGTATAGAGAAGAAAAAGGATTTTCAATAGCAGAAGCGTTGATAACGTTAATGATAGTGAGTCTGATATTAGCAGCGGTGTTACCGGTGGTATCTAAAAAGAGTAAGACAAGTGATGCGATATGGCATTATGTAAGTAATGGAGTTGGAGCTAATTCAGATGTATATTATGGAGCATCAAATTCACAGAGTGCAATAATAGGAAATACATCAGCACCTGATTCATCAAAGGGAAGCAGATTAGTAATAGTAACACCAGAGGATAGTGGTGGAGATACAATCCAAAGATCATTAATAGACTTTTACCAAAAGACCTCTACAGGTATGACTAATATTGGCAGGATTGCTTTTGATAGAAATGACAATGGAACAGTTGCCATTGGCTGGGATGCCTTAATCTCAAATACAACAGGAATTGCAAACACAGCAATTGGAGCTCAAGCATTGAAAAGCAACACAACTGGGATCGCAAATACAGCATTGGGGCAAGAAAGCTTAAGAGATAATACGTTTGGGTCTAGGAATACTGCCATTGGTGATAATTCCCTTTTGCAAAATACAGAAGGGAATTATTCTACAGCTATAGGTTCAGATTCGCTATTTGCAAATACTCTAGGCGAAGGAAATTCAGCACTTGGCTTTGCAAGTTTACGAAGCAATACCGAAGGAAACTACAATACTTCACTGGGAACATTTTCCATGTGGAAAAATGAAACAGGAAACTATAATACAGCTATAGGATCGTATTCTCTACAATCCAACACTAAATCCATAGACACAGGTGGAAAATTTCGTGACAATACAAAAATATACTCGGGTTCTTACAACACAGCAACCGGCTACTATGCACTGGCCAATAATACAACCGGGTACCTAAATACAGCCGTAGGTTATTATGCCTTGCTTTCAAATACAAGCGGTGACGCAAACCTAGCTGTAGGTGACCTAAGCCTGATAAGCAATTCAACAGGCACACACAATGTAGCAAATGGGCATAATTCACTGTACTTCAATACCACTGGTTCTTGGAATACAGCAGTTGGAACAGATAGCCTATTTTATAACACAATAGGAAATTACAATACAGCAACAGGATTTCTTGCGCTTGGCGGCTGGCAACAAGAAGCAGCTCGTAACATTGCCCAGACAGGGTCAAATAATACAGCCAATGGCCATCAATCCTTATTCAAGAGCACAACAGGAAGCGACAATGTAGCGTTAGGCAGCTTTTCATTAGCAAATAACAGCAGTGGATTTGGGAATACTGCTATTGGATATAATGCATGTAGTGCGAACAACACTGGAAATTATAATGTTTGTATTGGTAATAATTCACAACCATATAGTGCATCAGATAACTGGCAACTGTATATTGATGTTGATCCTGATAACTTGTATGCAAATCCACTAATTGGCGGAAACTTCTACTATAGAAGCGTAAGCATCAATGGAGCACTCTATACTACATCTGGAGGAGTCTCGGCATCTGATAAAAGAGTCAAAAACGTAAGAGGAAAATATAAGGATGGACTTGAGAAAATATTAGCCATCAATACTATAGAATATAAATATAAGAAGGATCCTACAGACAGAATTCGGTCAGGAGTTATTGCTCAAGAACTACAAAAAATTATCCCAAGAGCTGTAGTAGAAGGTCCAGGGAATGATAAATACAAAACACTATTGTATATTGATTCAAACGAAATTTTATTCACTTGCGTAAATGCAATAAAACAACTATATGCAAAAATAGCAAAAGTAAATACAAAAGTTTCAAACTTAGAAAAAGAAAATAAACAACTGAAAGTCGAAATTACCAACATCAGAAAAGAGCTAAATCAAATAAAAAAGAGCCGATGATTTCGGCTCTTTTGATATTATTTATACTTTTCCACAATTGCTTTTAATTGAGATTTCTGATGTACACCGGCAATTTGTTCAACCAACTGCCCGTTCTTGAATACCAACAAAGAAGGAATCGTATTTACATGGAATTCTGCCGACTTAGCATGATTTTCATCTACATTAATTTTAGCAATTTTAGCTTTACCAGCCATTTCATCAGCCAATTCATCAATTATTGGTCCTTGCTTTCTGCAAGGTCCACACCATGGAGCCCAAAAATCAACCAAAACAGGTAATGTCGATCTTCTGACTTCCTGGTCAAAGTTAGCATCAGTTAATTCAATCACTTTAGACATATAAACTACCTTTCCTATTTGAACACTTAATTTTATAAAATTATTATAAACTTACTTTTACTTACTAAAGTATATATCTCAATCTTAAAAAGATAATTAACTACTTTGGGGATACTATCAGTATGCTATTTTACATTCTTATCTTGTAAATGAGCTTCAACAACTTGCTTAACAAGCTTTCCACCAAGATAAACACCGGCACCAACAGCAACAACTGCTCCAGCTGGCCCCATAAAAGAAGAGGCAATTATTCCACCCAGCGTACATCCTAAAATACCCAAAGCTAAAGGAGCGGCTGAATCCATTTTTGATACAGCTTTAGGACTTGGCTTATTCACCTCTTTATCTGTAGTTCTCTGAAATTCATCTTTTTTTAGAGATGTTAAAACTGCATTGGCTGAATTTTGAGTAAATGCTACTTTTTGACTATTATTTACAGGACTACTACTTTGAGCTTGTGACATCTTGCTTCTTATTTCAAAAATATCTTTTGTTAATGAAGTATCAAGAGCCACCCTGTCTTGAGATCGTCTTTCAACGCCAGATCTTCTTTCAAAAGCAACGGGTGTTTGTTCTTGTCTACGATCTTTAATAACTTTGTATTGTGGGTATAATAAATCAACTCTTAGCATTTTTTGATTCCAATCACTTGATACATTTGCTTAAATAAAAAACAAACATAAATTATTTTGCCATTGATTGTTTTATTTTTTGTACCATTTTTTCAGCTTTTTTGCAAGTTTATTACTGTTAATAACTATCAGAACTTCTTGCAAATTAGGCTTTATATAGCTTATAATTTTGGTATTGTTAATTATAAGAAAGTTAAATTTCATGCCAAATGTAAATTGTCCCTATGTTATGAATGGCATACATTTTTATGTAGACAACATAAGAGTATGTAGTTCCAACGCCAAAGGGTTATATATAAAGCAAAATTACAACGGCGAAGATATAGATTGGAAAGAAGTTGCGCAAATAAGAACTGAATTTCAAAAAAAACTATTAAGTGGAGATATCCCAGAATCTTGCAAAAGGTGTTTTGAAATTGAATCATTTAACTCTAATTACACCCCAAGCTCAACTGAACAAATAAATGCAATATACATTTCACACTGGCTACATTGCAACTCTAGCTGTGTATATTGTGTACACAAGAACGAAACAAATGGGGAACAAAATTATAGAGTCAAAAAAAGCAAACACTATGACCTGCTCCCAATACTAAAAAAAATGCTTAAAGAAGACCTTATATCAAAATATGCTCGGGTAATTGCAACAGGAGGAGAGCCCACGGTCTTGAAAGAATTTGACAAAATAATGGATCTGTTTTTAAAAAATACAGAAGCAAGAATTACTGTACTAACATCTGGGATTAGATTCAATAAAAAGATAGAAAAAGCATTAAAATTAAAAAGAGCAGAAGTCGTTATTTCGATAGACTCAGGGTGCAAGGAAACATATGAAAAAATCAAAAGAGTAAATAGATTTTGCGATGTGAAAAAGAATGTTGAGAAATACATAAAAGCTAGCGGAAATGCAAAAGATTCTTTCATTTTAAAATATATTTTAGTTAAAGACATGAATGACAACATTGATGAAATTGAAAAATGGCTATCATTAGCAGCAAAGGTTAAAGCACCAGCAATAAGACTAGATATCGATTATGGTAATGATTTATATGAAAATAACAGCCCGGTTCCAAAAAAATACTATGACATATTCAAATATGTGATAGAAAGAAGTAAGGAACTTGACCTAAACCTTGTTTCGTATGGCCAAATTGACAAAATACTTGAGCTTGGGTATGTAATTTAACATTAGTAAAATAGACACCCTTTTTAGCTAGTTCGAGGATACACTAAAATCATTTAAAAAAATAAAATAGACTATGAGCAATTTTATAAAGTTTATTTTAACTAAGAGCATAATTATAATATCTACAATAATACTACTGATGCTTTCATACTCAATAATAAAATATTACAATGCAAACTATAACTTTAGTATGTTCATTGTTGCAAAATTCACCGAATTAGGCCCAATTTACAAAAGTATGCCTGTTTATTACAAAGGATATAAAATAGGAAAAACAAGAAATATAATCCCCAGTAAAGACTATAAATATACTCTTGTCGACATTATTTTATACCCCTCTGACTTAAAATTGCCAGAAAACATAAAAGCAAAAGTACAAAAACTTGATAGTGGTGGAAATTATATTGATTTGATATATCCAGACTCACCTTCCGAAAAACAACTCAAAAATGGCGGCGAAGTAGTTGGCGAAACAGCTAAAGACCTCGACTCTTTTATAGCTGCTCAAGCTGACTCTGGTGCATTAACGGCCATTAGTAGTGATTTAAATAAAGCTTTAGTAAGCTTAGATGAAGCTGCTCAATCTATGAGTTACTTTTTTGACCAACTAGGAATGTTGGTAGAAGAAAATAGACCAAATATTCTCAAAGCAACATCCAGCACTGCTCAAACAACAGAAAATGTAAAAGAGCTCACAGTTAAAATAAATAAAGAAGTAAGCAGAGAAAAAGTAGCATCAACAGTTTCCAACGTAAATAGCTCATCAGCAAACATAGAAGGCGCTACAAAAAATTTAGAAAAAATGACAGACAACTTAAATAAAGCAACCAAAGACTTAGATAAAACAATGAACAAAATTGATTGTATAACTCAAGACGCTAAGGCAGTTTCGTCACATATAAGATTCATAACAGGTGGGCTAAAAGAACTTATGAAAAAAAAGTTTGCCGGGTGGAGGCTTATATTTGGGAGACCAGTTGAAGATAGTTGTACACAATGTGGGCAATAAACAGTATTAACTTCGTTTGAATGTACTCTGCAATATTCACAATAAATTTAAAACCTACAGTAAATAAAAGAATAAAAACAATAAATATGCCATAAGGTTCTAAAAAATTATATTTCTGAGAAAGTCCATCCGGTAAAAGCCAATAAATAACCCTAGAACCATCTAGCGGAGGAATAGGAATTAAATTAAATACCGCAAGTATTAAATTAATTTTTATTATTATATTAAGAGGCATTTCAAGCATAACAAAAAAACTATTTGGATTATCCTTTGCAAAAATATGTACAATTACCAAAAGTATACTAAAAAGTATTGCTAACAAAAAATTGCTTAGCGGTCCAGCTATTGCGACAAGCATCAACTTATACTTCTCTGGAATATTAAGAGTATTTACAGGCACCGGCTTTGCCCATCCAATCCCAACCAATAAAAGCATTAGAGTACCGACCGGATCAATATGTGCAAATGGATTTAAGGTTAAACGTCCTGACAATTTAGGCGTCGGATCACCCAGATTATAAGCAACAATTCCATGTGCCCATTCGTGAAAGGTAACACTCAGCATCAGCGGAACAATAAGTAGCAAAACAACGAATATAAACTGAATAGGATCCGATACTAATAGACTCAAAAGTTGAACAAGCAGCAAACGAACCTCCCTTTATCAAAACTTGTATTTATATAGAATGAAAGCTTGCATCAATTTTGTCAAGGAACTTACAAAAGTTATATGGAAATAAAAGTAAGCATTATTTGCTTTAAAACGAAAAATTAAATATAATTTTAAAGATTAGATTTTTAGAATTTGTGGTAATTATAAAACATGCATAGAAAACTAGGTTTCACTCTCACTGAAGTCCTATTAACACTGGTGATAATAGGCATTATAGCTGCGCTCACAATCCCTTCTGCAATGAGAGGAGTCAATGCCCAAGACTACAGGGTGGGACTTAAAAAGGGCATTTCGACATTAAATCAAGCTTTAATGTCAGAATATTCAATAACTGGTTCTCAAATTGCCGATTCAGAGTATGTAACAGCAAAAGACGTAGTGGACAATATTTTTGCAAAAAGGCTCAACATAATAAAAAGGGTGGATTCTGGTACTACTTTTGGTTGGCCAGATGGTCCTGTGTTTTACACAGCAGACGGAATGAAATTTGAGATATATGGAGCAAAAGGAACTTGCGATATAAAAGGAGAGCAACGTTGTTTTTGGATGATAATTGATGTAAATGGAGACAGAGCACCAAACTTATATACCTCTGACTCCACTGCTCCTCACGACATTTTTGACGCAGAAGTATACTCAAATAGGATACTACCATATAATGCAGCCTCTGGTGTTATGTTTGAAAGCAATACAAATACCGCACTTTAAAATTTAGCTTTTCAATATATCTATAAAAACCTACTTGAAAATATATCCTATTGACTAATTTAAAAACATGTCATTTAATATATATTATATTTTACGGCATACCGAAAATATTTTGCTATACCATAGGAAAAAATAATGAAGGCTAATACTAAAAGACCTAAAACTGTGCTAACTCAAACAATTTGTTGTTGCAGATCATTAATGAGATCTGCCGGTTTTTGCTGTTTATAGCTAAATTATAATACATATATTTAAACCCGCTGAATCTCCATTAGATGTAGCGGGTTTTTTAATGCTAAAAATTTCACTTATAGAAAGGGTAAATATGAAATACTACACAAGCGTATTAGACAGAATTGGAAACACTCCTCTGATTAAACTTTCAAAAATAGCAAAGGATTTAAAAGTAAATATCTTTGCAAAGGTAGAATATTTTAATCCAGGAGGAAGCTCAAAAGATAGGATCGCTTTAGCAATGATTGAAGATGCTGAAGCCAAAGGTCTATTAAAACCAGGTGGAACAATAATCGAAGCCACTGCTGGCAACACTGGAGCAGGGCTTGCGCTTGTAGCAGCGAGCAAAGGCTATAGATGCATTTTCGTTTTACCCGATAAAATGAGTGATGAAAAAGTCAATCTATTAAAAGCTTACGGAGCAGAAATTGTTATAACTCCAACATCTGTTGCCCCTGACTCACCAGAAAGTTACAACGGTGTGGCAGATAGATTAGCAAAAGAAATCCCTAACTCGTTCAGACCCGCGCAATTTAGTAATCTTATAAATCCGCAAGCTCACTATTTTTCAACAGGAAAAGAGATTTGGGAAGATTTAGAAGGAAATATCGATGTATTTGTA
>JAEYQN010000083.1 GCA_023409995.1 Cyanobacteria bacterium OH_CBB_238
TACCGATTCTGCACACAGGGGTAGGTGCCTTTTCTGATAGGCAATCGCACACAGCACTTCCCAAACCACCGATTACAGAGTGTTCTTCAATGGTAACCACTTTTCCTGTTTCTTTTGCAGCCGCCACAATTAAGTCTTCATCTAAAGGTTTGATCGTATGAATATTGATTACTTTCGCACTGATACCATCTTTTGCAAGCATATCTGCTGCATCCATAGCCTCACATACACAAATACCTGTTGCAACTATGGTAAGATCGGTACCTTCTTTTTCAACAATACCTTTTCCGATTTCAAATTTATAGTTTTCGCTGTCATGAATCACCGGCACTGCTGCTCTTCCGAAACGAATATACACGGGTCCTACATAATCAATAGCTGCTTTAACCGCCGCTTTTGCCTCTGTATCGTCACTTGGACACATTACCACCATACCAGGAATCGTCCGCATAAGTGCTAAATCTTCATTGCACTGATGAGATGCACCGTCTTCACCAACGGTGATACCCGCATGAGTAGCCCCAATCTTAACGTTTAGGTGTGGATACCCAACAGAGTTACGTACTTGTTCAAAAGCACGTCCTGCTGCGAACATTGCAAAAGAACTAACAAAAGGAATCTTTCCAGTTGTTGAAAGTCCTGCTGCAATACCTACCATATTACATTCCGCAATACCACAATCTATATGTCTGTCTGGAAATACTTTTTTAAAAACTCCGGTTTTGGTAGCTGCTGCTAAATCTGCATCCAATACTACCAAATTAGGATATTGTGCTCCGAATTCAGCAAGCGCATTCCCATAGCTTTCTCTCGTTGCTATTTTTTTTACATCTGCCATTAGTTCGCACCTCCCAATTCTTCTTCAATTTTTGCTAGATCTTTCATTGCCACCGCATATTGTTCATCATTCGGAGCTGTTCCATGCCAAGCTGCCTGATCTTCCATGAAAGATACTCCTTTTCCTTTGGTACTATGTGCAATAATCGCAGTTGGCATTCCCTTTGTCTCTTTTGCTTCTTTGAAAGCGGCTCTAATGGCATCAAAATCATGAGCATCAATATTAATAACATGGAAATTAAATGCTTCAAATTTTTTATCAATTGGATATGGGGAACATACCTCATCAATTTTTCCATCTATTTGTAACCCATTATTATCTACGACTACAATCAAATTATCTAATTTTCTATGTCCGGCGAACATTGCTGCTTCCCAGATCTGTCCTTCCTGAAGCTCACCGTCACCGCATAAAGCATACGTCGTATATGATTTACCATCCATTTTGGCAGATAAAGCCATACCTACAGCAGCGGAAAGTCCTTGTCCTAAGGACCCGGATGACATATCAACACCTGGAATATGTTTCATATCCGGGTGACCCTGTAAATAAGATCCAAGGTGACGAAGTGTTTTTAAATCTTCTACCGGAAAATAACCTCTATGTGCCAAAGTTGAGTAAAGCCCAGGAGCTACGTGACCTTTTGATAAAACAAAACGGTCTCTATCTTCCATCTTAGGATTTTTCGGATCAATGTTCATTTCTTCAAAATAAAGATACGTAAAGATATCTGCTGCTGAAAGTGATCCGCCAGGATGTCCTGCTTTTGCACTGTGAACAGATGTGACAATACCAATTCGTACTTCATTTGCTTTTTTTGCAAGCTCTAAATTGTTCATGTTTGTCCTCCAATAATTTAATCATCTTTTCTTAGAATACTATACATATCGCAATCTTACAAGATAAAGCCCATATCTTTTCATGATTTTATATTTTTACGTGTCTTGTCCGTAATATGCATTCGCCCCATGTTTTCTAAAATAGTGCTTATCCTGTAACTCCTGTGGCGCAGGCATTACTTTTGCATGTATCATCTCACAACGAGCCGCCATCTTAGCAACTTCTTCCAATACCACTGCATTGTGAACCGCTTCCTTCGCATCTTTTCCCCATGTAAATGGTCCATGATTTTTACAAAGAACGGCTGGTACTGCCATAAAGTCCTTATCTTTAAACTCTTCTACTATCAAAAGTCCCGTATTCTTCTCATAAGCGCCTTCAATTTCTTCTTTTGTCAAACACCTTACACAAGGAATCTCTCCATACATATAATCTGCATGCGTTGTTCCATAACAAGGTATTCCTCTTCCTGCCTGCGCCCAGCTGGTAGCCCAGGAAGAATGCGTATGCACAATTCCCCCCATATCCGAACAAGCTTTATACAGTTCCACATGAGTATCGGTATCGGATGAAGGATTATAGTTTCCTTCTATTTTCTTACCATTCAAATCTACTACTACCATATCATCGGGTGTTAACTTGTCATAATCCACGCCGGAAGGCTTAATCACAAATAATCCTTTATCCCTGTCGATGCCACTGACATTTCCCCAGGTAAATGTAACAAGACCATACTTTGGCAATAACATATTTGCTTCATAAACTTCTTTTTTTAATGCTTCTAACATATCTAATTCCTTTCTGCAGGCTATGGTATCTCTTTCCTACTTGAGAGAATCAATCGCTGCTCTTTCAATTGGAAGTCCCTTTGTATATCTTGCTATAAAATCATCAAAGCCAGCCACATCTAACGGATCTGGATCCATCTTGGTACCAGTCTGGCCAACAAAAACTTTATTCGTGAGATAATCATCTAATGTTTCTTCAGCTGATTTATGCACCATGTAAGAAGCTAATAGGGCAATTCCCCAGGCACCACCTTCGCCAGCCGTTTCCATTACAGAAACAGGTGCATTCATAGCCGCCGCCAAAATTTTTTGTCCCACCCCTTTTGTCTTGAACAAACCACCATGCCCGAAAATTTGAGAAATTTGTACATTCTCTTCTTTTAATAAAATATCCAGACCAGTTTTCAGTGCACCTAAGGATGTGAACAGATGCACGCGCATAAAGTTAGCCAATGTAAATTTACTTTCCGGAGTTCTGACAAATAGCGGACGTCCCTCTTCCATATTGGTAATATGCTCCCCTGAGAAGTAATTATAAGCTAATAATCCACCACAATCCGCATCGCCTTCCAGCGCTTTGTTATATAACGTTGAAAATAACTTCGTCATATCCACTTCCACTCCAAAGGCTTCCGAAAATTCCTGAAAGAGTGAGACCCAGGCATTTAGATCTGAAGTACAGTTGTTGCAATGAACCATCCCTACCAAATTGCCGCTTGGTGTTGTCACTAAATCAATCTCCGGGTGAACTTTTTTAAGATCTTTTTCAAGTACGATCATGGCAAAAACGGAAGTTCCGGCGGATACGTTACCCGTACGTACTGCAACGCTATTCGTTGCGGCCATACCCGTTCCAGCATCCCCTTCTGGTGGGCAGAGTGGAATTCCTGCCTGTAAATGTCCGGAAACATCAAGTAATTTTGCACCTGCTTCGGTAAGAATGCCTGCCTCATCACCTGCCACTAATACTTCTGGCAGAATATCTGCTAAATTCCATTCAAACTTTTTCGTAAGTTCTAGTTCGTCAAAAAGTGAAATCATCTGTGTATTGAATTTCTTGGTGTGAATATCAATCGGAAACATACCAGAAGCCTCTCCCACACCCATCACTTTTTTCCCTGTCATTTTCCAATGGATATAACCTGCCAACGTAGTGATATAATGAATTCTTGATACATGCTCTTCTTTATTCAGGATTGCCTGATAGAGATGTGCAATACTCCATCTTTGTGGAATCTGATAATGGAACACTTCTGTCAACTCTTTGGAAGCTTCTTCTGTAATGGTATTACGCCATGTGCGAAAT
>JAEYQN010000092.1 GCA_023409995.1 Cyanobacteria bacterium OH_CBB_238
ATAGTGGCCGATTGATACAGGTGCAGAATTTACCACAGAACCATATTTCAGATTTAAAGGTTGCAAGATCTCTTATTAAAGCTGGAGATTTTGAAGGAACACATTTACTCTATGATTCCGTTCCCAATGTATTATCAGAGCTCATACGAACTGCCTTTGTACCAAAGGAAGGGTATAAGTTTTTGGTAGCAGATTTTAGTGCCATTGAAGCCAGAGTCATTGCGTGGCTTGCAGGCGAGAAGTGGAGAATGGATGTTTTTGCTACGCATGGGAAGATATATGAAGCCTCGGCAAGTGCCATGTTTCACATTCCAATTGAGGAGATAACAAAAGGTAGTCCATTAAGGCAAAAAGGTAAGATAGCAGAATTGGCGCTTGGCTATGGAGGAAGTGTTGGAGCCCTTACTGCTATGGGAGCCTTGGATATGGGTGTTGCAGAGGAAGAATTAAAACCACTGGTAGATGCCTGGAGAAAATCGAACCCTATGATAACAAGATTGTGGTGGGACGTGGATAAAGCAGCAATTACAGCAATTAAAACAAGAAAACCGGTGAAACTACATGCTTTACTATTTGAGTATGTATCTGGAATCTTATTTATTGAGTTACCCAGCAAAAGAAGGCTAGCTTACGTGAAACCACGTCTCTTTGAGAATGATTTCGGAAGAGAAAATATCAGCTATGAGGGTGTGGGAGAATCAAAAAAGTGGATGCGTATTCCGTCCTATGGCCCCAAATTTGTAGAAAACATTGTGCAGGGGATTGCACGAGATATCTTAGCAGAAACCATGAACCGGTTAGCCGAGGCAGGATATCACATTGTAATGCATGTGCATGATGAGTGTGTAATCGAAGCACCTATGGAAGCAGATTTGGATTCTGTTTGTAACTTGATGGGACATACCCCTACGTGGGCACCAGGATTATTACTTCGTGCTGACGGGTACGAATGTGAATTTTATAAAAAGGAGTAGATTGCTATGACAGCAGAAGAAATGTGCAGTACTTGCATCCATCGTTTTTATTGCGTGGCTGCATTTATAAAGGATCATTGGTGCGGCAACTATAAGAGGAGGTAGAAACACATGATTATATCAGTAGCAAATAGTCGTATGGAAAAGAAATGGAAGCGAAGAGATATAAGGTGGGAAGATTTTTGTAAGCAATTATCTCACACTACTAGAACTCCGGAAACCATGGAGGAGTATAAAGCAAAGAGTAAACCTGAGCAGGATAAAATCAAAGACGTTGGCGGTTTTGTCGGCGGTGCATTAAAAGATGGAAAACGTAAGAATGGATATGTGGAGAGCAGAACATTATTAACACTTGATATGGATTACGCCACACCTGGTATCTGGGATGAGATTACTATGTTTTTTGATTTCAAATGCTTAGTATACAGTACCCATAAGTCTACCGAGGATAAACCAAGACTTCGTTTGCTAATTCCATTGTCTAGAGAAATTACAGCAGATGAATATCCAGCAGTAGCAAGAATGGTAGCAAAGAAGATTGGTATGGAATTATTTGATGATACCACATATGAGGCAGCTCGTTTGATGTACTTCCCATCCACTAGTGTAGATGGAACCTATTTATTTGAGACACAGGACGGAGCAGAGTTAAATCCAGATGATATTCTGGCATGCTATAAAGACTGGCGAGATAGTAGTAGTTGGCCGGTATCCTCAAGACAAGCGGAAGTAGTAAAGCGAACCATTGCAAAACAGGCAGACCCATTAAGTAAGGAAGGAATAGTAGGCGTATGGTGCAGGACCTATGATATAACAACAGCAATCAATACCTTTATTGCAGATATTTATAAACCGTCAGTTATGGAAGGCAGGTATGATTATCTTCCAGCGGATTCCACTGCAGGTGTTGTAATTTATGATGATAAATTCGCTTATAGCCACCACGCCACTGATCCTGCCTGCGGACATTTGATGAATGCTTTTGACGTGGTAAGGATTCATAAGTTTGGATATTTAGATGATAAGGAAAAAGAGGACACAGCCCCAAGTAAATTACCATCTTACAGAGCCATGAATGACTTTGCAATCAAAGATGAAAATGTAAAGCTGCAGCTTGCTAAGGAAAGACAGCAGCAGGCCAATTGTGACTTTGAAGATAACGAAAATTGGCAAGCAAGATTAGAACTTACCAAAGATGGAGAAATCAAAGATACTCTATCAAATATTGTAGAAATATTACGCCATGATAGTTGTTTACAGTCCATTGCGTATAATGAACACCGCAGTGGCATTGATATACGAGTATCGGAAGAGTTACCTTGGACACCAATTAAGGCTGGGTGGTCGGATTCTGATATGGCTGCAGCAAAGGTATATTTTGACCGAGTATATCATATTTGGAGTCCTAGTAAATTTAAGGATGCTCTACTTGCTGTAGCAGCGGAGAGATCCTTTCATCCAGTAAAGGAATACTTAGAGAGTTTACCAGAGTGGGATGGAACGGAGCGACTTGATACTATACTAATTGATTATCTTGGGGCTGTGGATAATGAATATACCAGAGCAGTCATCCGTAAAACCTTAGTGGCTGCGGTCGCTCGCATTTATGCACCGGGAACTAAGTTTGATTATATTTTGGTCCTAAATGGGCCACAGGGAATTGGAAAGAGTACGTTATTTTCAAGGATTGGTGGGAAGTGGTTTTCAGATTCTTTAACGATTTCAGATATGAGGGATAAGACAGGACCAGAAAAACTACAGGGCTACTGGCTCTTAGAATTATCCGAGTTAAATGGAATAAAGAAGGTGGATGTGGAAACGGTGAAATCCTTTATTAGTAGAACGGATGATAAGTATCGTGCATCCTATGGAACTGTTGTGGAAGCGCATCCAAGACAGTGTGTTATTGTTGGTTCCACTAATAGTACAGGAGGCTTTTTAAGGGATATTACAGGTAATCGACGTTTTTGGCCAGTGCAGGTGAGTGGTGTATCAGCGCATAAGCCTTGGGAAATTGAGCACATTGATCAGATGTGGGCAGAGGCTATCTATCGTTATAACGAAGGAGAAGAACTGATTCTCACAGGTAAAGCAGTAGAGTTAGCCTATAGTGAACAGCAGGATGCTATGGAAAATGATGACAGGGAAGGGCTTGTGCGTGAATATTTAGAAAAGTTATTACCAGATACGTGGAAGGATATGGACCTGCATGATCGTAGAGTCTTCCTTAGTGGTGATGAATTTGGTGCCAGTGAGCTAAGAGGTACGGTAGTACGTGATCGTGTATGCACGTTGGAACTGTGGGCGGAGTGCTTTGGCAAGGAACCATCGAGCCTTAAGAAAATGGATTCCTATGAACTTAATGCTATTATGGCAAGTATTGAGGGGTGGAAAAAATTCGATGGGAATAAGTCAGGAAAGGTAAAATTCCCGATATACGGAACCCAATATGCATTTATAAGAGAGTTGCCAAGCTGATTCTTGGAATTATTACTAGGTTGCCAAGGGTTGCTAAGAATGTGGTTGGAACTTGGATTGGAAACCGGTGTGGGCTATGAAAAATAGAGGGTTTCAAAGCATTGGTTTCCAAGATTCCAAGAATGACCATATGATGCTGTAGTAATAATTAAATAATCGTATTTAGGCACGTAATATGCATATAT
>JAEYQN010000101.1 GCA_023409995.1 Cyanobacteria bacterium OH_CBB_238
GATAAGACCTCTATAGTCATATACGGAACATTTTTTATTAATCAAAAACGGACACTCATGCATGAATGGGGTGTCATTCGATAAACGCTTTCGGGCAAGTAACTCTTGAATTTTATCAAGAATAAGAACCTTAAAATCATGTGGTAATTTTTCAAATCCAAGCAATAAGTACTCTGCTTCCAGTTGAGAATATGGATATTCTCCATGTTCGCAACAATATGAACACCCTTCTTTGCACTCAATGTATGCTTCTTGTTGCTTGAAGTATTTCTTCAACAGAAGCTCATCGGTGAAATAATAATATTTTCGCAATTCCTGCAGCATATCAAGCTACCTTATATTCATTTTTATACCACGATTACTATGACACCTAGATTATATTATACGAGAATGGTTAATTCCATATATTTCTATTTTTTTATACAAGAGTATAAATAAGCGACTGTAAGAAAAAAGATTATTAAACTACCAATAGAATTAAAAATATTACTGAAAAGACTCTTGTTCGATTTATTTGAATCTAGGCTTTTTGTACTTTTTTTTCGAGTGGGATATTCAATTGTTTTTTTTGAATTTGCAGATTTTCTAACAGTAGTTAATTTATCTGAATAGATGATTTTTAGATTCCCTGAAGATTTTTGTTGCCCTGTCATTAGTAGTTCTTCACTAAAAACAGATTTATCCAGTTTTTTATCATATCCAAATTTAATATTTGAATAAAAAACTGATATCTCATAAGCTCTTTCTAAACACTCTAAGGCGACTTTTCCATCATTTTTGACAGACGATGCATGCACAGAACGATTACCTTGTTTTTTAATGAAGTATAAATCATCATACAACTCTGTCATCCTAGTATTACCAAAAGAATTATCTTTTATTTTATTAATCAACGAATCAAAAGAATCCTCTGAAGAGACTTTATCGCCTAACAAATCACGGCAAACATTCTCGGAGAAGCGTCTAACTTGAATTATTGATTGTTCAAAATACTCATCTCTAAAAAGCTTTTCAGCTTCAGCAATTATAGAAAATAAGTTTAAGCTAGTATTTTTTAAAAATAAAAAGTTACTCATGGTGTTAACTATACCAGAGAAAGACAAAATAAAATCAAACATTCAAGCTAGTTTTTTGATTTGGTAAAAATATATGAATAACTAGTCTATAATAGAGCAAGTTGGATAATTATAAAAAAATGTAATTGAGGTAAAATGGTTCAGTTATCATTAAAAAGGGTTACTTATGAATATTAAGAAATTAACAAAAAAGCTTAGCTTATTAATAGCACCGATTGTACTTGGAGTTGTATTATCATTGTCTGCGTCTGCTGCTGAAATATCTTCTGGCAAACCAGTTGTATTGGAATTTACATCGCCAATGTGTTCTGCTTGTAATCAAATAAAACAAAACTTACCTGAAATCGAAACAAAGTATTCTTCTAGAGTTGATATAAAAAAATACAATGCCGCATCTGGAGATTCTGAAACACAGCAACTAATGACAAAATATAACGTTAAAGTTGTTCCGACTTTAATCTACATAAATAAAGACGGTAAAGTAATAAGAACATCAACCGGAGCGTTGACAACTAAACAACTAGATAAATATTTTAGTGAGCTTGGTGGCAACTAAAACAGAAAATAAATAAACTATTAAAGTAGCCAAGTTCAGCCAAGGCTACTTTTTTGTTAAATAAGCATGTAACTTTTTTATAAATATTAAAAATGATTTCCATAAGCATTACAAATTTAATCCAAATAAAATAGTGTAAGATTAAGGCAATATTATTCTATAATGTATGCATTAACGATTTCACCATAAAACATTACATGATAGTCTTTATTTGCACCAGAGAAATCACTGGGTACATCTTGCGGATAACAATCATTATTTATTTGTTCTTGTATTTCATCTTTGTCTTGCATTTGTTTATACAAAACCTTACATTCTAAAGTTAATGGAAGCTCTTTTATTGCAGGAACAGAAACATTTACGCCATCAACCAATGTTAAATTCATCTCTGAAATTTTATTTACATTTTTCCCACTTTTTGTACCACAGTATCCAAGAATTTTTGCTACACTTTTCCTCTCAAGAGGCACATTAATAGTAAATTCGCCACTATCAAGCATTTTTCTTGTGTGTCTATTTTCTCTAACATACGTGGTAAAGATTATTTTGTTCCACTCTATTCCAAGTTGCCCCCAAGAAATTGTCATAGAGTTGACCTCTTCGCCATTCTTTGTTGTAAGCAATATTCCCTTTTTTAATTCTTTTAAAATAGTATTTGAGTGATCAAAAACATCTATTTGTTTACGCATAATAACTCCATTTCTTTATAAATCAATTATAATACATTCATGAATAAAATAAATTAAACACTTAAAAGCATTACGAAATACGCAATATGTAACAATCTAGAGATACCACATCACTATTTGGCAAATTTTTGTGCGTTTGCGAATTAAAACAAACACAAGGAGAAACAATGAATAGATTATCTATTATAAACTTTGGAGTAGTTCCCCAAAAGAACCAACAGAGATCCTCTAAAAAACAAAACGGCGATAAATCACCCAAAGTTATTTTGCCAGTATATATAAAAGAAACAGCTCAAATAAAATCACCAACGGAACGTAAAATGTTCTCACTAGATAATGGAAAAATGACACAAATTGACTTGACTGAAGCAGAATTTATTGATTATACCCGAAGAGGCATAAAGATACATACAACAAAACCCGCAAAAATTGAAGGTATGGCAGATTTATCAGAAAAAAGACAAACTCTGAGCACAACAAGAGTTAAACACAACAATTTAGAAACAGAAAACAGGAAAATAACAAACAAAAATGATGATAAAGTCATAATTGGCCAAGCTCAACATAATAATTCGCCACAAAGACAAAACTCAAAAATTATTATTGGAAAAGCAGATTTAGACTAAAGAAGCTAACCAATAAACATTTACTTACTTATAAAAACTTGTTAGAATAGGAAAATTATATAGAAAAATACTTATTTATGGCCTATTCAATATAAATTAACTAAAATGGAGGTAATATGCAAGTATCAGCAGTAGCTCAAACTAACACAAGTAAAAAAAGAACTCCTATAAAAAAGGGAGCACAAATAGGAGCAATAACAGGAGCAGTTATTGCGGCAGGCCTCTTTGCCCCAACCCCTAAAGTTCAAAAAGAAATACAAATTCTATCTAAAATCAAGATTGCAGAATTATCAGAGGCTACTGGCAAATTTTTTTCCGAAAAAGAAATATCGTCAATTATAAAACAAATGACAATTGGAGTACCAATAGTTGCAGCCGGAATTGCTACAGCAATAAGTTCAACTTTGGGAGCTGGTATTGGGGCTATTGTAAAATTGGTTAATAGCAAAAAAGACTGAACCCAAAAGAAAAACTAAACAAAAAAGCTTCACTAATGTAGTGAAGCTTTTTACTTACAAGTAAAGACAATAAATATATAATAGTTTGTATATGAAATAATTAAAAACAATGTGCGGAATATTTGGAAGCAAGAACATCTCTATTAGAGAAGTCCATAACCACAATAAAAAATAGTAATTGAATGGCACAGAGCTGATGAACTCATTGGCGGTTAGGCATACGCTTTCCCTACAGCAATAAAACAAGCGTTTACCAATAAAAGCTAAGCTACGAAATTTTTGATACCAATAAGAAGTGCTTACTAGGGGACAAATCATATATTAATATTAATTATTATTTATAGAGTAATTGCTTTTGAATTTTTACATAAGTACTATAATAAGAAATAAAGCAATCACTTTATAAGAAAATCTTCAAGCATAAGCTTTAGCTTTTGGAATTTAATATGTTTCTTTCTTTTATTCTTTTTCAAGTAGCACTTGTTATATGACTTTTCCAATGCATTCCATAGGTAATATCTTGAATCTTCTTTTAGTTCTTGCAATCTTAAATATGCTTTCTCATAGTCAATTTGAGAATTGCTAATCTGCTCAATATCTATATCAGAAAAAGAATTAAATATTCTATCCTGCAAACCTAACTCATTTAACAAATTTTTAACTCTTGTTTGCCCTAAACGTGAGATATATGCAAAATTCTTTTTAAAAATAATAGACAAGCAAACGCCATGGTATGAATCAGTTACAAATAAGGAAGAATTTTTTATGCCGTTCAACCACTCCCCCATTGATGCAGTTTGTTTTTCTTCACTTATAACGGGCTTTGAAACATCTACCAAGCTCATATTTGCCAATCTTGAAAGCTTGGTCAACTCGGTGAAATTCGACTCTTCTTGAGCAAGATACAAATTAGACAACATGTAAAACCCTATGTATGGGGCGAAGTGCGTTGTCTGTGGCACCTGATCAGATATTATTTCATCATAATCAGTCACCTCTAACAAAAAACTTGGATCTATTGTCTTCATACAAGTTATGCTTTTATCAAATTTGGAGTGAATAACATCTATAGCACTCGACTCCCTGACTGAAACAAAATCAAAACGCTTAAGCAGTTTTGTAACTTTTTTACACAAACTATTATTACCAATAAAGGTTTCCATACCAAAACTTGCAGAGTAAGCAATTAAACCTTTGTTTTCTTTTGCAAAATCCAAGAAATATTTAGTTGCGAATTGTTTAGTATTTAAAGTGTTCCAAACTTGGTCAGAACCAACAACAAATATTGAAATAGATCTGTTTAAGTCATAAAACTGACTAGATTTGCATATTTGTTGGGTTAAATTTAGATACTTACATCTGAATCCTTCCATTGGGTATGTATTCTCAGCCACTTCACTTGTGCAACCGGTAAAAGAAATGTCAATTATAGAAGGTGTAAAGCCCATTGATTTTATTATCTTCTGCATAGCAAAAGGAACAATGTTAGCACCAAAATTTAGATTATCCGATGAAAAACATAAAATACCAACATTTTTTGAAGCATCAATATCTATCAAGTTAGTTCCGCATTAAAAATAATAAATCAAGAGAATATTATCACAAATTAAAAGATCCGCCAAATAAAGTAATTTAGCATTGAATGGTTTGACATAGAAAGTCCGAATAAGTAGAATTAATGGTAATATTGAACGGAAGGAAACCACACATGGCATATTTTAATTGGAACGATTCTTATAGCGTAAAAATAAGAGAAATAGATGCTCAACACATGGAACTTATTAACATTCTAAATGAGCTATATGAAGCAATGAGTGTAAGCAAGGGAAATGAAATTATGGGCGGAATTATAACCCGCTTAATAAAGTACACAAGACAACACTTTACAACAGAAGAAAAATATATGGAGAAATTTGGATATCCTGATTACTATGACCATAAAAAAGAACATGATGAATTTACTTCAAAAGTAATGGCTTTTGATTCTGATTTTAGATCAGGGAAGGTAGCCCTTTCATTGTCTATTACCAGTTTTTTAAAAACCTGGTTGGTAAAACACATTTCGGGAGTAGACAAAAAATACACTGCATTTTTCAACTCAAAAGGTTTATTATAATAAATTCAAAACAAAAAAGAGCTCTATTTGGAAATAGGGCTCTTTTTTTATTACTAAAAGTTAGTTTTTAATTAATTTAACAGCTTCATTATGAGCATCGATAATTGCAGTAGCTAATTGATCAGCACAAGATGTTTTTTTATCTCCACATAGAATTCCTTTACAAATAGAAGCTACGTGTTCAATATTTTGTCCTTCTACCAATTTTGATATAGCTACTAGATTTCCAGGGCAACCGCCAATAAACTCAACATTAGAAACGATATTATTTTCAACTTCAAAATTAATTTGTTTCGAACATGTTCCTGTTGTTCTATATGAGTATTTCATATAATTTCTCCACATTCTATTACTACCACAAATTATTTTATAATGAACTAAATAAATATCCAATTTTAAACGAAAAAGAAGGGAATAAACCCCTTCTTTTCATATTTTATAGAAATTACTTATACTAAATAACCTAGTGAATCCTTATAAATTTGAGCAACAACTTCTTTAGTTGCAGAAGTTGGAGCTATTGCCAACAAACCTCCTAATGAAGGAGTATTAAAGGCCAAATCAACCAATTCATCGATATCATTTTCGCTAAATCCTTCGTCATTTAATTTCTCAGGAATACCAACTGAAGTCAGCCATTTTTCAACTTCTTTAGCACAATATTCAGCTTCATCAGCAGTTCCGTTCAAGCCTGGCACAATTGGTTCAAATATTTCAGCTAACGTAGAACTCTTAACCGGATAAATGTTTTTAACAACAGCAGGTAATAACATAGCAAGTCCAAGCCCATGAGATAGCTCATGTTTTTTAGCACTCAATGGATGTTCCAACGCGTGAGTATAGTGAAGAAGTCCATTATCAAACGAAGCACCGCCTAACAATGCTGCATATGCAAGGAAATATCTAGCTTCTAAATTATCAGGATCATTTATTGCAACAGGCAAATATTTTGCAACAAATCTAATTGTTTCTTTAGCCATTGTTATTGCCAAAGGAGATGCGCATTTACTTGTTGCAGCTTCCACAACGTGATTTACGGCATCAACAGAAACAAAAATTGTCTGATTCTTTGATAATTTTGTCATTAGTTTAGGATCATCAATTGACCAAGTTGGATAAATACAATCATAAGCAATAGCAGGTTTGAAATCTTTTTCCGGAATAGTAACAACCGCAAATCTATTGACTTCCGTGCCAGTACCATGAGTCAGATTTATAGCCAATATTGGCGCCGCTTTTGTTGGAGTAAATTCCATTTCATAAAGCTGCGTTGCATTCTTATCAGGATATTCCATCAAAATAGCTGTGCTTTTGCCAGCATCTATTGAAGATCCTCCACCAATAGCAATAACGGCTTGAGCCCCAAACTCAATTGCCTTTTTTGCAGCCGAATCCACTTGATGAGTTGTTGGATTTGGCGCTACTTCATTGAAATTAACATAGTCAATTCCATTTGACGTTAAAGCCTTTTCAACATAATCCCAAGCTCCAGTGACTTTATAAGCATTTCGCCCTGAAACCACAATTACTTTGTTAATATTTCGGCTTTTCATATCTACGGCAATGTCTTCAACTTTTTCTATTGCACCTATTCCAAAATAAACATTTGTTTTTAGTCTTAATTCTTTGACTTCATTAATATTGATATCTTTTTGCCACATAAGCATCCTCCGATCTGAACCTATTATACAACATGTCTTATTAAATAATTAACAAAAAAAAAACAAAGAATGTCTATACGCTGTTATGCCTAATATTTCAGATTAGCAAATTATCTTCAGACAAATATCTCTATAATTAATAAGCTAACTACAGAAATAAAGAAAGATAAAATTATACCAAGATACAAAGGCTTTAACCCAGTTTGTTTTATCGCCAATATGCTTGTTTCTAATCCCAATGCAACCATTGCTGCAGCCATAAGATAATTATCTAAAATAACTAATTGAGAAGAAATTTCAATTGGAAGTATTTTTAAAGAATTAATGCAAACAACTAATAAAAATAGTAAAACAAACCAAGGAATAGTAATCGCGGAAAGAGATGGCTGCTCACTACTTTGTTTCCTTCTTGATTCTCGAATGCTCAAAATAATAGTGACGGGAATAACCATCAGAACTCTAGTTAGCTTAACAATAGTAGCACTAGAACCGATTGTAGGTGAAATAGCAAATCCTGCAGCTACTACTTGAGCAACTTCATGTATAGAAGCACCCGTCCATAGCGCATAGGCATCTGTAGAAATAGTAAATAAATGAAAGCAAAAAGGGTACAAGAACATAAATATAGTACCCAGAATAGTAACTACTGCAACGGCAAAAGATGTTTCTTCTTCATTTTCGGACTTTGAAACAGCATTAACAGCAACAATTGCAGATGCTCCACAAATAGAAGTTCCTGCACCAATTAGTATAGAAAGATTTCTTGATATACCAAGTTTTTTTCCAATAACTCTAGCCAAAATCAAAGTAAGTGTTGTTGATATCAAAATAACAATTAGTGCACTATAGCCTATTTTTGAAATGTCTAGCAGGCTTAACTTAAATCCAAGCAATATTATTGCAAGCCTTAACACTTTTTTTGAACAAAAGTTTATACCAAGATGCATAGAGTTATGCACTCCAATAACATTTTTAACCAACATTCCAATCAATATTGATATTATTATAGCGCTTAACCCCAAGTGTTTACTCACACTCATTCCTTGAAGAAACACGGCAATTGCGGTTAAACAAAGCACAAATAGCATTCCACTTAAATAATTTCTAATTTTCATAATTTTTCTATTTCCAACAGTCAAGTTACCAGCTACTAAAATAGTATTGAAGAATTAATCAGTAGTAAAATTAGCGTTTTAAATACATTTAATAAGTAATTACTTATAAATAACTCTTGCAGTAGTCAATGAAGGAATTATGCAGATTAGAAATAAACTTATCCTTATGATATATAATATTAAATTTTCTACAGATATTCAGACCATCTAGTTTAATTTGAGCTATTTTATTCTGCGAAACTTCATTTTTAACAGCAATTTTCGAAAGGCAAGATATACCAAAACCCGTCTCTACAATTCTTTTTATTGCAATAGTATTTCCGAGCTCCATTACATTTTTTAATTCAATACCTGACTTTATAAGTGTTTTTTCCAAAACATCTCTGGTCCCACTGCCTTTTTCTCGCATTAGGAATTTTTGATTTTCAAGATCTTGTATATTAACAATACTTTTTTTTGCAAGTTCATGTTCTGGGGAAGCTATAATAATAAGCTCATCGTCACAAAATTCTTTAACAACTATTTCGGGAGAATTAATAGGTCCTTCGACAAATGCAAAATCAATTTTATTTTCGTGAATCAAATTAGCAATTGCCTGAGTATTATCTATAGCTATTGATATCTCAATATCACTATTTATTTTAGAATATTCACCAATTATTTCAGTCAAAAAGAATGTTCCGATTGTTGTGCTCGCGCCTAGCTTTAATGTTCCTATTTTAGTGTTATTAATGTTCTCTATAGATTTTGAACATTCTTCGTAAAGATTCAAAATTCTTCTTGCATATTTTAAAAAAATATCTCCTGACTGAGTTAAAAATAAACGTTTTCCAATTCGATCAAATAATTTAGCATTCTGCTCTCGCTCAATATCTTTTATTGTCTGGCTGACTGCGGATTGACTCATATACAGTGAGCTTGCAGCCAGGGTCATATTTAATCTGGTTGCAACTTCAAAAAAAACTTTTAATTGTCTCTCATTCAAATAATCTTACTCCTAGAGTTTATTATATTATAATGAATAAATATTTAAAATTAAAGGAAAGCAAACAAATGAGTCAAGTTAAAAGATGTGGTTGGGTACCCAATAATAATGCCGAATATCAAAAATATCATGATGAAGAGTGGGGAATTCCAGTCCATGACGATAATAAACTATTTGAAATGCTGATTTTAGAAGGAGCACAGGCTGGATTAAGCTGGGAGACAGTCCTAAAGAAACGTGAAGGTTATAGAAAAGCATTTAAGAACTTTATACCAAAAGATGTTGCAGAAATGAGCGACGAAGAACTTAATGAACAAATAAATAACCAAGAGATAATCAGAAACAGATTAAAAATATATTCAACTCGCAAAAATGCAATAGCATTTATAAACATTCAAGAAGAATTTGGAAGCTTTGATAAATACATTTGGTCCTACACAAAAAATAAACAACTAGACAATAAAATAACAAGCTTATCGCAAGTTCCTGCAAAAACTGAACTAAGCGATAAAATATCAAAAGATTTAAAAAAACGAGGGATGTCTTTTGTTGGCTCTACTATAATCTATGCATATTTGCAAGCAGTTGGGCTAGTAAACGACCACTCCATTGATTGCTTCAGGTACAACGAAGTAAAACCAACTAACTAAACCTTTTAACGAAGGTCATCGTTTATGCCCATAAGCATTTTAATCAATGCATTCTGTCGATTCATAAAGACTTCATACATTTGCGCTACCATGTTAGGGTCGCCTTTAGGAAATTCGGTTATTTTTTGCTTTTTCAATCTCTTATCTAGAAATTTCTCAAATTTTTCATTTAAAGCCTCCATGTGCTTCAATATAAGAAAGTCAGTTTCCACTGTTGAACCTTTTATACCAGGATATGAAGAGTATATTTTCCCTTTGTTTAAAAATGAAAAAAGTAACATTTTGGGCAGGCTAAATTCATGATTAAAAGCTTTGATATCTTTTTTATCTATTAAGTAAAACGTAAACTCATCTTTTTTTAGTGGATCAGGTAGCTTATAATCAACCCCCCTCAATTCAAGATGTTGATTAAACCAAGGTTCATTATCTGCGTATTTTTGCTTAATCCCAAGTATTTGCTCCGTCCCAAGATTATCGAAAACAAAAATATTTTTCTTGGGGTTCCCTTTATAATTTAAAAAATCAAATGCCTTCTTGTAAGACACAAGGCTCTCTTTAGGAACAATAAATTTTGTGATACCTTTAAAGCTCTGACTGTTATCGTGCTTATTGACGTTTATTCTCATAACATAACCTCTTTTAGATGGTCAAAACCCTAAAATATAAATAATTTGCTAAAATAAACTGTAAGATTTACACTTATTTATAATACTGCTTATACAAAAACTGGAGACAGCCTTGGCAATAGAAAAAGTAAAAACATATTTTAAGTCTTTTGGAATAGAAGATAAAATAAAAGAATTTGATGTATCAAGCGCAACTGTTGAACTTGCAGCCCAAGCATTAAATTGTGAGCCTCAAAGAATAGCAAAATCACTATCTTTTAAGTTGCCAGAAAAGGTCATACTAATAGTTACTGCGGGAGATACAAAAGTCGATAACTCTAAATTTAAATCATTCTTTGGAACAAAAGCAAAAATGTTAACTGCGGAAGAGACTAAATCATTAATAGGTCACGCCGTTGGCGGTGTTTGCCCATTTGCAATTAATGATGGAGTAGACGTATATCTTGATAACTCTATTAAGCGATTCCCTACTGTTTTTCCAGCATGCGGAAGTAGTAACAGCGCAATTGAGCTAACTTCTGATGAATTAGAAAAATTCGCATCTCCAATATCCTGGATTGACGTTTGTAAAACAAAAGAATCAGCTACTGTAGAATAGTGTCAACTATCTTAGGAACTTTGAAACAAATGGAGATGTTTCGCCTTTCCTCATAAAATGGCCTGATGGACCTTCTCCTAAAAATTCAGAAAACCACGATTCGTGCTCAAGTTCTTCGTGCAAAATAGCAAGTGCTAAATCATATGTTCGATGATCTTTTCCTGCTGTCAAATCACATATTTGAGCATAGCCATATGCAGCGCAGCGCTCTGCAGTTGCCAATACTTTTAAAATTTCTTTTACATTATTAGGGTCTTCTGGTAAAGATGCAGGCGGACAAATTGCTATATTGTGAAAGTCTACCATTGAATCAGGCAAGTTACCACCTAATTCATATATTCTGGGCACTAGTGCTTCAAAATGGTTCCGATCCTCAATTCGGGCAACTTCTGTTAATTCTTTTAGAGTTTCTCCCTCTATGCCAATCAAATTGGCTCTTAGAATTGTATAATAATAGTAAGTGGTTAGCTCTGCAGCAGCGTTTTTAACCAACAAATCAACCAATTCTTCAACATTTATACCAGTTCGTTTAACAATATCAATAGCAACTTTTGCCATACAGCTCTCCTTGACTTAGTGTTCAAGGTATATATAGCACAGATTTTGGATTCTCTTGTAGCCTGATAGGAGAATATATCAGCACAAACTTAAATTTCTTCCAAGAATGTTGTAAGTTCTAATAGTGTGTTGCAGCTGTTAATTATATTGTTCAAATACTCAAGCTGTATGTGCCTATCATAATCATGATTTGACAATTTTGTTGTATTTTCTAAAATATCATTGGTTGGCTCTTTTATCTTATCAGAGACCTTATTAACAAAAGCTTCCCTCGAAAAAGCTGCTTCTTGAGCCCTCATATATAAATCAGCATGATATAATGCAACACCAGCTTGAGAACAAATACTCCTAATTCTTGAAATATCTTCATCTGTTAAGCGATTAGCATCATGAGTAAAATCAATACAGAAGAAACCCATAATAATATACTGGTACATAACTGGAAACTTATATGTAGATTTGATACCGTTTTCACCATATATAAGATTTAGAGATTCTCTCTTATCTGGATTTGAAGACAAATATTCATCAAAATCTGTAATTTTGACTTCACGTTTTTCTAATAAAGGCTGGATAAGAGGAAGAGTTTCGCTTGTGTTCCACAATAGTCCAACAAAACTTTTTTGACTGTCATTTGATAAATACTCTGATGACTCGTCCACAGGCAAATAAATTTTTTCTTTTGAGTCATATTCGGCAAAATATACCCTATCAGCATTGAAAAACTTACCAATAGTCTTTACAAAAAGTTTTTTAATTATCTCTTTATCAATAGAACTTCGAAGTATTTCAATAATATTTCTGCTCATTCTCTCACGTTCTGCCTGTTGCTTGATTTTCTCATACAGCTTCGCTTGCTGTAGTGCAACCCCTGCCTGATCCGCAATTATTCGAATAAACTTAATATCGTCTTCAGAAAGCTCTACATAATCTCTTACATATTGCACACAAAGATAGCCAATAACTGTTGAAGAATATTTTATCAGGACACAATAATTTGACTTTAGGTTATATTGATACAAAAAATCAGCTTCGGGAGTTCCTTGAATATTTGCATCGACAATAAAATTTTCTACATTATCAAATAAAATTTCTTTATTATTCTCAAATGCACTAACAAAAAAATTAAAACCTCTCATCTGTGCATTAACAGCAGGAACACTATACAGATCAGATGTACGCTTGTATTCTGCATATTCTTCAATAATGTATTTATTAGAATCGGGATTATAGCTTATAATCCTACAATAATCAGCATCAAAAATTTTTCCAACTTCAGTAACTATAGAGTTATGCACTTCTTTCATATCCAATGAGCTTCGCATTGCTTCAAATATTTTACGCAATAACTCTTCTCGCTCTGCTTTTAACTTTGTAATATTAAATAAACGTATTTGTTGATAAACCATATTTATTTGCTTGCCCAATATTCGCAAGAAATCGAAATCATCTTTTTTGGGTATAACTTGATTTTTCACAAACTCTATAGCCAGTACAGCCTTTAAAATATTATCAATCAAGATTGGTATACCAATTCCTGTTTTAATATTGAATTTTTCCGAATATTTCAGGTAAACCCGATATTTATCTTTATCATGTTTGGCCAATCTAACATAATCGTAAAAAATCAGATCTTTCACACTAACAAAAGAGTCGATAAATGCTTCAACATCATCACGTACAAAGTCATATCCCGTAATACTCTTGATTTCAGAAGAAGATAAATACTCTACTTCATAATCAATAGGAAATCCTTTTTTGTTCTTTTCATCTATTTCGACAAAAAAACATCTATCTGCACCTAGCATAACGCCAATGTCTTGCACCAAATCTTTCATATGATACAGATCAAAAGTGCTTAAAGACTTTGAAACAAGATCCGCAATAAGTCTTTCCCTCTTTGCATTTAATATCTGGATATTATATAAACGATTATGCTGAATAACACTTGCAGCCTGCTTAACAAGAAGCTGTGCCATATCTATTTCTTCCTGATCAAAGTGTCTATAGTCATTAACATAATGCATAACAATCGCACCATATAAGTCTGAACCATACAATACCGGGAATTCCATAAAAGACTTAACCCCAAGATCATAAAAAAGCATCTGCTTGCTTGGTTCTGATAAATCCGAATTTAATACATCTTCGATTATTATCATTTTCTTTTCTTTTACTTCATCAATAAAACCGGAAACTTCCTCCTTTGTGGGAACCCTCTCCACATGTGACTTAATTTTATCCGAAGATAAATATTCATCTGACTCTTTTACGCCCATTGATTTACTTTGAGCCACATCCACTTCGACATAGAAACATCTATCAGCTTCAAAAAGTTTACCCATATCAGTAACAACCATTTTGGTCAAAGATTCTTCAGGAATATTATTTATCCCATATTCTGCGATTTTACGCATTACCGCTTCTTTTTTTGCATCCATTTGAGTAATCCTATATAGTTTTGCTTGAAATATTGCAATTGCAATTTGTTTTGCCAACGAATTTAAAAATTCTATTTCTTTTTTTGAAAAATAATGTTTATGTTCTATAAAATATACAGAAAGCACACCGAGTAATTCATCATTGTGTATTAATGGCAAAAAGATAAAAGAACTAATACCATGTTTTTTAACAACGTCTAGTTCATTAGGAAAACTTTCTTCCACTTCATCTAAGTAGAATTTTTTATTATTATATAAAATACTTCTTCTATCTTTTGTAAGTTGAACAAATAAATCAAAATCTTTTTCTATATTGAGTGTTTTAAAGTTACTATCTGCAGATAAATAATTGATATATTCATCCCTCATTACTTGAAAATGCCCAGAAGAAGAATCATACTGAACTAGCCTGCATCTATCAGCATTAAGCGCTTCTCCAAGCTTTGTTACGGCTATCCGCTTTACTTTCTCTAAATCAAGAGTATCCCTAACAGATTCAACGATCTCTCTAAATAGTTCTTCTTGTGAATTTGGGTCATTGTCAACCAAAATTTTATCTCCGCGCAAAATACTTTTATAAGTTTAAACTAACTTTTTATACAAGTTAAAGCCTAGTTCGGCTATTCGCAATAATTAATATTTAAAATTACTAATACTTTGTTCAATATAATTATACTATTTTGAATAATCTAACAAAGTTTTTTTTGTTTATCTTTTACTTTAAGAGTGATCGTATGCTAATTAATAAATTCAAAACAAATTCAATAAATTTTAAAGGAAGAAAAAGCTTAACCATACTTCCCGAAAAGCCATCTCAGCAAGATTTTATAGGAAATGTTGTAGTAAATTCAGCTGCAGAACTTTGTAATGAGAATAAGCAGTTAAGTTTTATTCCTGCTGGTTCTTGGATTACAGGACAAAACTATGACAGAAAACTATCAGACCACGACATAACAATATTGTTGCCAAATAACAAAAAATATAGTCAACAAGAAGCAGATGTTTTTGATATTAGAAACGAAATGAAGAAAATAATTACTGAAAAATTGGTATCACATAATATTCCAGAAAAAGATATCGAAGAAGAAATTTTGCAATCAATAAATATATTTCCTACGCCACAAATTCAAGGTATATTTGACTCTTATGATCAATTCATAAAAAGTACAAATCTAAAAATAAGTTTAGACAAACAAACTGACGCCGATAAAGGTTTATGGCAGATGAAAGGTGTAGTGGTTAATCACTTTAAAAACGAAGGAACCTTTTTAACAACTGATGATAATTCAAAAATTCAATACTTTAGAATAAAAGATAATACTGAAAAATTTGATTCTTTTGTAAAAACAAAAGGCTTCTATTTTCCAATGGAAAGCGAGATTTATACAAGTGATAAGCTAAAAATCATTAACGAATTTATTGAAAAATTAAATTCTAGTGAAGATGTATCAATAAGAAGTTTCCATAAGTACCTTCAACGAATTTTCAAGTTCATTGTTGCACCATCACGAGACGATCTTTTTATGGTATCAAATGACCCAAGAAAACAATTATTGCCTAAATATGCAAGCCGTATTGAAACAGAAACCGAATATAAAAATCTATTTACAAAAATGTCAAATGAATTCAATTTAGTAAAAAAACTTTCACAAGTTGAGCTTTCCGACTCTTTTAGAGACACAACTATAGAAAATTTAACAAAATTCAAGTCTCTAGCTGAAGAAATAATGAGCTGGCCTAGCCTAAGAAAATTCCCCTTATAATAAAAAAAGGCAAGATATAATTTTAATATCTCACCTATAAATGTGTTTAGTTTATTTAATATGAGAATTTTCTTTTCCCAGTTAGTTTTGCAAGCTTGTTATTGGCATATTGAGCATTTAAAACAACTGAGTCAATCTTCTTCTCCAAAGCAGGAAGTTCTTTTATCTTTCCAGAATCAATTAGCCATTGATCACGAAGCTCGTTAAACTTTTCTCCTGAAAAATTATTACCGCCTTTTCCTGCATTTTCTTCATATAGTTTTAGATACTCATCCAGAAATTCTTTGTGAAAATCAACAACTAATTTTGATATTTTCATTCCTGCTTCTGAATAAATTTTGTAATCTTTCTTTATTTCCTTGTCATAAACCTGCCTCATTCCATTTTCATTATCCGCAATTGATATAGCAGGTGTATTTATACCGAGTCCCCATTTCGTAACAGCAGTATCAATCATTTTCGTCACTTCTTTCAAATCAGAGTGTACACCGGCAGCATGCCCTTCTGATTCAAAACCTGGTTCTGCAAGTCCACCAGCATATAAAGAAGCAATTGTGTATAGAACTGATTTAAAATTGGGTTGGTCCTTTAATGGCTCATGGTACACAGCACCAAGAAAATTTCCTCTTTCATCCAGGGTAATAAAGGAAATATCTGAATGTTTTAAAGTAGAAAACAATACAGCATGTCCACCCTCATGTCTTACCGTTGCCTTTTTATCTTTTTCTGAAAGTTCAGACTTTTTTATAGGACCAGCCATCACTTGTAAATAGCCTTCAACAACGTCATCATAAGTTAAAAATTTATTGTTATCTCTCTTGTTAACAAATTTTGTTGCCTTATCCATAACCGCAGCTATTTCCGCCCCGGTCATGCCTTTTGTTAATTTTGCCGCCTCAGCTAAAACTTTTTCTCTAGATTCAGCAGACTCAAAGGTTTTACCTTTTGAATGGACTTTAAGTATTTCTAATCTTGAGGACTCATTTCTTGATGGCGCCGGAACTTCCAATGTATCATCAAATCTACCTGGTCTTTTTAATGCAGGATCTAGGGTATCTTCTCTATTGGTTGCTGCCATTATTATCACTTTTACCTTTGAATCTTTATTATTAAAACCATCCATTTCAACCAATAACTGATTCAACGTAGATTCACTTTCCGAAAAGCCTTCTCTACCCTCAGCAGAACGTTTTTTAGCAAAAGCATCTATTTCATCAATAAAAATTATTGCTGTTTTCTGTTCGGAATTGGCGGCAGCCTGCCTAGCCATGGTAAATAATTCCCTTACTCTTTGTGCACCAACGCCCACATATTTTTGTACAAAGTCACTTCCTGAAACTGCGATAAATGGAACATTTGCTTCTCCTGCAACAGCCCTTGCTATTAGAGTTTTTCCAGTGCCAGGTTCTCCATACATCAAAATTCCCTTTGGAGCTTTTTGCCCAGTAGCCAAATATTTCTTTGGATCTTTAATATAAGAAAGAATGCCGTCACTAATATTTTCTTTTAGTGATTCCAAGCCTCCAACATCTGAAAAGTTTGTAGTTACATTCTCTGCCACTTGGAACTGAGAGTCATTTTTTGAGTCAAGAGATTTTATAAGATCAGAATGCTCAACGAAGAATTTCTTTATGTCAGGTTCTTTAATCTGAATTGAATCACCATAAGTTTTATTTTTTAAATCAAGTAACTTTGAGGCAGCTATTAAGTCTAACACTTTAAGTGCTTTGTTTGGAAATGCCGAATTAATTTTTGTAGAAGTTTGGGTGACGAGACTATCAATAGCCTTATCACTTATACCAAGATCAACGTTGTAGTACTTATATAAAATATCATTTACTAATGATGGGTCTTTTTTTAATAATTCTTTTGTATCCTTTGCAGAAAGACCATCAAATTGTAGCTCTTGCATATTCCCCAAAACAGATTTATCAAAAGGACGCTCTCCTTTTAGTAGTTGTTCTTGTGTTTTGGGTTCTAACATTTTTTTAGGAACCATTCCTACAAAATGAACAGAAGGATTATTTTTGTGAAGAGCAGCAAAATAGTATTGAGGCGGAATCTTTTTAGCTATCAAATAGTTAGTAAACAACTCCATGTCATCAATAAAGACAACTTTAGAAAGAGCAGACCTATCTGACTTAGCCAACCCTGCAACTATATCTGTGAGCGGCAAACCATCTGTAACTGCATCAGAGACGTTAATAGTCAACAAAGCCGTAGCGCCTTTATATAAACCAGATTTATCATATTTGCCCTTTTGAATACCTTTATAAAGTGAGTTAACTAATAGATCTAATGAAACTCCTTCTTGATGAGCTAATATTACATCTTTATCTGCCCCCATAAGAATTGACAAATCATCTGCGGTATCATCATAATAAGTATATTTCGCTCCATTACCAATAGTGGCTGGTGAATAAAAACCAATGCTTTCAGTATAAATTTCTATTTGTTCTACCTTTTTTGTGTCATCAGGCTTGATATCACTTTCCGCACCAAAAGAAATCATTTTAGGCAGAATTTTTGTAGTAAAAGACAACGGAACCAAATAATTCGATTTTAGATTATCAGAACTATAAGAAGCTACGGATTTATCTCCATTGTCTAAACAACAAGTCATACCAGAATTTACAGAACCAGAGGACTGCTTATAATTCGGCCTACTTGTTGCCACCAAAGGGTAAATTTTCATGATAAATACTCTTCTCTTTCCAAGTCTCAATAGACAATTATTGAAGCCACTTTTAAGAAAGCTCCTTAACTACACACCAATGTTTATAAAGTGTATCACACACAATTATTACGTTTTCTCATAATAAACGACAAACATAAAATCTGACAATATTTAGAAAAAATATTGTTACAATTCTTCAATCAAATAAGGTCGAAATAAAATAAAATACTTACGCTCGATGGGAGTCGAACCCACGTCTAAAGACTTCGGAGATCTTTGCTTTATCCATCTAAGCTACGAGCGCATGCTAAATTATTAATCTAATGAAGAGCAAATGCCTTCCATTATGTTTTCAAAATCCTCATCTGGCAGTGTAGCCATCGTCTTAAATACGGAATCAAACTCGTTCTTGTCATACCATCTACGAGAATTATTAGTTTGATATAACCCCAATACTCTTTGAAGTCCCAAGCTAAGAGGCAAGGTTTCTTCTTCTTTTCGCAATTCTTTTATAGAATTAGCAATATTGACCATATCAGACGAGATTATCTGCCTAGATTTTTTATCCAAGCTCTTCAATAAATCGAGCGCTGACCTCGTTTTATCACTTTTATCATACCATCTTCTATTTAGCAAAACTAATTCTCCTCCTTGGGTTCTATTATATTATAGCCCATATAGAAGTCTTTTCAATTTAATTATATTTTTGTAATACTAGAAAAAACTGATGGAAGCACCGGCCTTTTTGCAACAGTATTTGTAAGCTGCATAGGCTGATTCGCAGGTGTCAATTTTGCCACCTCTGCTTCTTTGGCTTTTTTCTCAAAATGAGCACCAATTTGATTACGTGCTATTGGAGTAGCTATATTACAAGCAAGAACTGAACCGATAAGAGTGGCAACCATGCCCATTCCACCTTTGAATTTTTTAAATTTAGGCAACACTTCCTCAGCTTGAGACTTAGAAAAATTTACCACATCTGATTCAATATTTTTTAGTTTGTTATGAATATTACCAGGGTTTGCAACAGCACTTATTATATCTTCGAGCTTCTCCCCTTTAGCTATAGATATATTTTTTAGAGAATCTCTAAGTTCGTCAGTTAATAATCTGCCCGAATCAACAGCTTTTTTAGCTGATCTAGTTAATGTAGAAGTAAAAATAGTAAATAAACCTGCATTAACAAGCCCATCTGATGTTTCTTGAGGAATTAGAAATTTCTTCTTATCATCTGGTATATTTTTATTAGTTTTAATAGCCGTAACTTGGGCTAACATGCTCACAACCCAACCAAAAGCCCCAAGAACAATTAATGCATTATCAAAAGATCCTTTTTCAAGTGATTTATTAACCACCAATAATGCTGGATCTAAAGCTTTATGAGTGTATTTTTCTAAAGTACTAAGGATGGTCATTTTGCCTCCTTACTTGAGAAATGAGAATAGAAGAAATTTGTTAGTTTTTTTGTAACTGGAGCATCCCATATAAAGTTAGTTCCAAGCATAACAAAAGTAGCCAGCAATGTCCCAATAGTATCACCATATTTATTTGCAGTACCAACCTCTGCCAAATTTTTAGGACATAATATTTTTCCAGGTTTAGATAATTTATCAGCAATACTTATACATGCACGTCTGACAACATAACCACTAGACATGCCCGCAATAGCCTTTGCTTCAGATTTACAAGCTGCCAATACTTTTGTATCCTTATCTGTTTTTTTGTTAAACATATCTATTGCAGGTTGTAAAACTAATGCTGTAACACCAATAATCACACGTTGCTGAGGAGAGGATATTTTCTCCCCCGCATAATTTATGCCTTTTTTTATAAAATCGCTTTTTATGGTTATCATATATGTTCCAGCTAAATCGCCCAATGCTACAAAACATGAAAAGGAAAAAGATTGCCACCGCTTGGACTATTATTAAATAAATTTTACACAAAGTTAATTATGTAAAATCTTCGTAACAAATTTGCTAAATTTTTATAAAAAGAAAGTAGCTCGTAAGCCGGGTTCTGTTTCTAGATAATCATCTGTCTAGGTCACAAATTGCTTTATGACTCCAGCGATCTGTCAAAAGATGGCGGGTCACCTTAACCTTTTAGTTGATCTTGCACCCAACCGGGGTTTACCGAGCCGATATTTCTCAATATCGCTGGTAGTCTCTTACACTACCGTTGCACCTGAACCTCAAAGAGGTTGTTTACTTTTCTGTGGCACTTGCCTGACGATTGCTCGTAGCGGACGTTATCCGCCGGTTTGCCCTTAGGTGCCCGGACTTTCCTCATGCATAAAGCACGCGATTATCCGACTACTTTCCTTTTTCATTATTGCATAATTTAATAAAAAATAAAATCTACTCAAGTGACTGTTTTTTGATCAACTCTTCCAAATTCTTTGATAATTGTATATTTTGTAAGGATAAATTATATTTATTAATCTCAGCTATTTTTGATTGTTCCTCAAGCAAGTCTTTCTCGGGCTTGCGAATGCTATTTTTAACTTTCTCAAAGTCCGACATAGGCTTATTTTTTATTATATGTGCAATAATATCATCTATGTTGTCTGAATGCATTGAATATTTATTTGCAATATCTTTTGGGGTCGCGCCACAAGGTAGACGATATAGCCAATTTAATGTTAACTTATCGCCATCAGCAATTTGTGTAACTCCGTACTGATGAGGAGTATACATTATATCCGACTTATTAGGACTATGTCCTAATCCCAGCGAATGACCAATTTCATGCACAATAGTATGGTAAACTTCGGATTCATCCATATATTGACTATGCAAAACACCATCTGATAGACCTATTTGCACCTCGGCTGAGTATAACCTTGATGATGAATCATAATGATAATGACAATATCCCAAAGATTTTCTATCGACCCTCTTCCATTCAACATTAATTTGGGAGTCATTCAAATTAGCCACAACCATAAATTTGACTACACCATCAGAAATTCTTTCCCAAGCATTAAGTGCATCTAAAATCATTTGTTTATACTTATATTCTTCACCAGGGGCTCTATACCATCTAAATGGTGAAATATAGACTCGTACAGGGAAAGCACCATCTGGCCATCTGACAACTCTATTATCTCTCAAGTTTGATTGTATAAAAGTATGTTTAGACATTAATTAATTATTTATTGTATTACTATCCTGTTTTATAAAATCACAAATCTCTTCTAGGCGAGTTTCTTCCATTGCTTTTACAAGTTCTGAAATATCCTTAAACTTCTTCAAGGCAAATCCTGTCTCAGCTAATAGAACACAGTCATTACAAAGCCTGTATTCTCCATATTGAATGGAACCTGCTAACATTTTATATCCACCGCAACATCCGCAATCAAACATCTCATGCTCTGTGTCAGGATCCTCACATATATCATCTATTTTCATTTGACTAACAACTTGCTGCATTTCTTCTATGATTTTTATTTGATTATCCTTACTCATAAATATACGTCCTTACTATCAAACACAAATACTACTAATATTTTATCACATTGAAACAAGTTTACTAAATATATTTTATATTTTCAAAGCGCAAAAAGGAGTGCCAAGTGAGTTTTAAAATTATTAAAGCTCTTTTTTCTTGCCCTAATTATTTTTTAAACTATGATAGAGATATGAGAAGTAATAGATCATCATATTTAAATACTAAGCGTGATGCTTGGGTGGAAATCAACTTAGATAATATTGAAAAAAATATAATTGAGTTAAAAAAATTTTTAAACCCAAACTCAAAAATTCTTGCTGTTGTCAAAGCAGATGCTTATGGGCATGGCAGTGTTATGATTACTCCAACGTTACTCGCTTCAGGTGTGGATATGCTTGGGGTTGCATCTATAGACGAAGGAATACAATTAAGAGAAGCTAAAATTGATGTTCCAATATTAGTTTTAGGAGCTGCTCCTGTCTGGGCATTTGATTATGCGGCAGAAAACAATATTACTCTTTCTTTATTTTCTGAAGAACACTTAAAAGCAGCGAAACTAACTTACGAAAAAACGGGACTAAAACCAAAAGTTCATATAAAACTAGACACTGGTATGAACAGGATTGGAGTAAGACCCGAACAAGCTGTAGAAATGATCAAAAGAGTCCAACGGTCAGACTACGTACAACTTGATGGTATTTTTACACACTTTGCAAATGCTGAAGACACAAAAAAAACACAAGCGCAGTTAACAATTTGGAATAACATTGTTTCACAAATTGATACTAAAGACTTGTTAATTCATTGCGCAAACACAGCAGCAATGATAGCTTTTGACAAAATTGACTACAATATGGCTAGAGCTGGGCTAGGGATTTATGGATTTGTTCCAGACTTAATCCCAGAATATAAAAGCAAACCAAAGTTAACTCCGGTTTTGTCTTTAAAAGGTAGAATAACAAACATCCACACAGCTGATGAGGGAGAAGGTGTAAGCTATTGCCATACCTACATTGCAAGCAAAAAAATCAAAGTTGCAACAATACCAATTGGATATGCTGATGGAGTTTCCAGAGTCCTATCAAATAAAATATATGGCATTTTAAATGGTAAAAAAGTTCCACAAATTGGGAACATAACAATGGATCAAATGATGTTTGATATTTCTGGAGTAAATGCTGAGGAAGGCGACATAATCACGCTAATTGGCCAAGATGGGAATGAGGTAATATCAATAGATGAATGGGCAAATATCCTTGGCACGATAAATTATGAACTACTTTGCCGCCTTAAAGTCAGATTATCCAGAGTTTACACTAGATAGTATTGTTAGAATTTGAAATAAACTCTTCTTTAGCTTGCCCTAAGTCAAAATGCTCGTATATTGAAGAAGCAATTTCGGAAACAACATCCAAATTTTCTTTTTTAGTATATGCAGGTAAAGTGTTAATACCCTTATTATTAATCTCACCTGTTATATTTTTAGCATCTAAATCACCTGATTCTGAGCTAAGCATGTCTGACATTAATATAGAAGTGGAATATTCTGCTACGTCAATTTTATCATCCTTATTAACATCAAATGCTTCAGCAGTATAATTTTCACCAAAGACTTCTTGTAATGATTTAGTAAGATCAGTAACGGAAACGGATATTCTTTTTCCCATTTCTTCAAATGCAGCACCTAACAAGGCCATTGAATTCAAATTACTTGAGTCAACACCATTCTCTGGTAAATATTTATAAACAAAATTAATAGGAGGATTTTTTGATTTCAAAGAAGAATACGCTTTAGACATTTTAGAATCAAACTCGTTTGAACTCATTTCTTTTGCATTTGAAAAATCCAACGTATCTTTGTCTAATGTTTTTACAGAAAACTGCTTATTATATTTTATAAAACTTGAAGCTGAATTTCTCCCATATCTAACCGAATCATCTTCAATTTTGTTATCATACTTTCCTTTGTCACCAGTTATATAAGCAATTCCCAAAGCGTTGATAAATCCCATAATTAAAACCTTTCAATTTTACATAGTCAATAAATAATATAAAGATCCATAATTGCTTAAAAAGAATAAAATATTACAAAACATTAATAACTATGTTGGGCAATCAATTTTTTGGCGAAATTCATTGAATCTTCATTTATCTCTCCACTTGACAGGATAGCAATTGCCTTAATTTTATTCTCACCCTTCAAGTTATAAACATTAACTTTTGTTTGCTCATTTTGGTCTTTTGAAACATAAAAATGGCTATCGGCTTTAGCTGCAATAATTGGTTGATGAGTTATTACAATTACTTGATGCTCTTTTGAAAGATTGGATATAGAGTCAGCTACAGACTGGGACGCCTTACCAGAGATGCCTGTATCTATTTCATCAAAAATAACAGTATTTGTCCTATCTGCCTTAGTAAATATTGTTTTTATAGCAAGCATTACCCTTGATATTTCTCCACCGGAAGCAACTTTAGCAAGAGGCTTTAATTCCTCAGAGATATTAGTCGAGATCAGAAATTCAACTTTATCTATGCCTGATTCAGAAATATCTTGATTTTTAATATCTACACTAAATCTAACTTTAGGCAGTTCTAATTTCTCCAATTCTAATATAATTGAATCAGAAAGGACTTTTGCAAGTCTTTTTCGCGACTCCGAAAGTTCATTTGCTATATTAGTCAGCAAACAAAGAAGTTCTTTTTTTTCTGACTCTAAGTTAATTACTTCCTCTTGAGAAAACTCAATAGATTCAAGTTCTTTGGATAAATTGTCATAAGTAACAAGCACATTATCCAGAGAATTACCATACTTCCTTTTTAATTTGCCTAAAAGGTCAATTCTTTCTTGAATAATATCAATACGTTTATTATCCAACTCTTGTCGTTCTGAATAGTTTCTTAAGCGAGAAGCCAAATCTTTAATTGTTTCAAGACAATTCACAATATCTTCTTCGAACTCAATAGTGGAAACATCCATCTGAGAAAGCCTAGAAAGATTAGACTTCACAGCTCCCATAGTGCCGATAATATTATCATCTTCACCATATAGAGTCCAATAACTTGAAAAAGAAAGTTCTTTCAATTTTTCAGCATTTAAAAGAATAGAAAGCTCATTTTCCAGCTCTACATCTTCTGCAAGATTTTCAATATTTACAGACTGAATTTCATTAATTTGAAATTTCAAGAACTCAATTTGTTGCTCTGTCGAATTTGAATTTTTTATAGCAAGTTCCAACTTCTTTTCTATTTGAATAAAATCAGAATAAAACCTCCTATATTCTGAAAGTAATTTATTATGCCCTTCACCACCGTAGCTATCGAGTAATTTGATGTGCGTTTTAGATTGAATATAATTATAATTTTGATGCTGAGTGTGAATATCGATTAAAGATTCTCTAATTTCTTTTATGAAATCTTGCGTCACAAGAACTCCATTTACCCTTGACCTTGTCGTAGTCGGAGTTATTTCTCTGGATATAACGAGTTCTTCTTCAAACTCAATTCCATTGCATTCAAATATCTCTTTATCAAACTTATTTGACACAGCAATTGATAGCTCAAGTGTTGCCTTATCTTGCCCTGACTTAATTACTTCTTTGTTCGTTTTAGACCCCAAAACAACATCAATTGCATTTATTATTATGCTTTTCCCAGCACCTGTTTCACCGGTAAAAACATTAAACCCTGGATGGAATTCAAGAGTTAGTTCGTCAATCAATATAAAATTCTTTATTAAAAGCGATTTTAGCATACTACCCTTTCCAAGAAAGACCCCAATGCAATTTTTCTCTAAGTATTGAATAAAATAAATTGCTTTCAACATTTAATAACAATAACTTAGCAGAATTTTTATTTTTCTCAATAGTTATAATCTCATTTTGAGCTATATTCATGACATTTTGCCCATCAGCAGACATCTTAAGCTTGGGTTTGGTTTGACAGGTAGTAACTTTTATTTTTTCTTCAGCAGGAACAACTAATGGCCTTGCATTCATTGTATGTGGACAAATAGGGACTATAACTATTGCACTTAAACTAGGCACAAGAATAGGTCCACCAGCTGATAATGTATATGCTGTTGAGCCGGTGGGAGTTGACACAATCAATCCATCCGCAAGGTAATCGCAAACAATCCTATCATTGATATGAACATAGAGCCTAGAAGTTCGAGAAAATGTCTCACCTTTAATTACAATGTCATTTAATGCCGTCATCTTCCCTTGCATTGAAGACAACATTAATCTATCTTCAATTTTAAATTGTCCCTCAAGAATCTTTTCAAAAGCAAATTCAACATCTGAAGGTTTTGCCTGAGACAAGAATCCTAATCTACCAAGGTTTACACCAAATACAGGAACGTTATAATTACTATAAAATCTTGCTGCTTTTAGCAAGGTTCCATCACCACCGATTACCACAGCAAAAGTTATTGATGGATCCATTTTATCAGTTGTCATTAATTTGTATTTTAAACCATAATTATACAAAGCACTTTGAATACTCAGAATGGATTCATCAGACTTTGGGCTACCACTATTGTAAATAACACCAATTTTATCTAAAACAACTTCATGTCCCTTAACCGATTTTACAGTTTTGCTTTCCATAAAAAAATTATACAATAAATCTCAGACAAGAATTAATTGGAAAAATAAAACTTAATAAAATTATTAAACAGATTATTTCTTATATGCCAATAATAGACCAGCAGGAAGATTAAGTATTTCAACTTGATACTCAGGATGGGCT
>JAEYQN010000157.1 GCA_023409995.1 Cyanobacteria bacterium OH_CBB_238
ATATAACTATATGCACTATGACAATCATCATTATAATTAATTTCTATCTCTATATCCCCTCGCCAATTATGTGAAATTTCACAACTCCATCTTTCTGACTTACAAGAATTAATTTTTTTAACAATAAATGAATATATAAATGAATTATTATATTCCATAAAGTATTTAAGGTTGTTTTTCTTTGATTTACTTTGATGAGAATAATGCCTTTTTTCAATAACATTTTTTAAATATTCCCAAGATGTACTGCTATCAATTGAATAACAACTATTTTCATATCTAAAATTATAGTTATTGGAATAAATAGCTTGTCTTTCATTTAAATAAACCCTACAACCAAACTCATGTAAATTCTTTGTTTTATATAAATATTTTATCTCATGTAAAAAAGGAAGTTCATCATTATAACTATATTGTTTTGCTTCCAATGCCAGTTTTTTTATTTTTAATAAAAGCTCATTGTTATAATATTCATAATATTTTTTTTCACAATACGAATTCATCCATTTACAATTACCAACACTATAAATGACAAATCCAATATAAAAGATTCTTGGTGATTCTTGATTTAAATCTATAGATTTATATGGACTTATATCATATGTTTCAATTATTGAAAAAAATCTATTATTTATTATTGGTATAAATGATTTATATAATTCTATACATTTCATCTTTTTAGTTGTAGCAATCGCAAAATCCATATCTTCAAATTCTAGTTTTGTAAACATGTCAGATACATTTTCTATTGTGGAATGATTATTTTTATATTTGCATAATTCTTCCCAAAACCAATCAAGTCTTTCCCATTGTATTTTATAATTTAACTTATCTTGTCTTTTCCATTCCAACTTTCTAATAGCAATTGTTTCTTCATAATCATTACGGGAATAACTCTTAATAAAACATTCTCCCTCTGAATAAATTAGCTTGAATTCAGGAGTTTCCAAATCATGTTTGTTATTAATAAACGCTCTTGCGTCAACCTCGACTACATCATTTTCTAATTCATCCCATTTTGGTGCATACAATTCAGTCTTGCGATTTGAATACTTAATCTCAAAGAAAAAGGTCTTTCCAGATTCAGTATTAACAATTACGTCTGGACGATAATCACCGAAACTAGTATGTAATGTTTTTTCCGTTTCAATAGTGTCAACAGTATATATCTTATTATTAACTTTGAATTTACATCCTTTATCAAATAACCATGTCTTACAAATGTAATGCACAAAACTTTCCTCACTACATCCTTCTGATTCATGATAGAAATGCGGTTGTACCTGATAATTTATATCCTTTTTATATGCTCTTGGCTTAATATGTCCTTTGCAACAAGGGCAGTAGTATATGGTTTTTTCTTTTACGTCTGCAATATGAATATAATTAGCAGAATCATCAGCTGAGTCCAAAGCAACGATCAACTGTGGTAAATCCTTTTGTAAAATATTTAGTTCTTCTATGACTCAAGTCCTCCTTATTAATTAGTGTAGTTTTTGACCTCAAAAATCGATTTTAGAAACGTACCCATACAAGTTATCACCTAAGTGATTTAAGTCCCGATTTGGGTTCAATTTCTACAGTTATTCTTTACGTTTTCAATAAAATTAAATTGGAATTATTGTTTGCTTATAAGTTATAATTTGGTTGCCACACCAAATTAGTCTATAAAATATACTGGAACTTTATCTAGTTTCTTTTTATATGCGATGCGCTCGCTTGAGTAGCCGTCGGCCAGAGTAAAATCTTTATGTAATAAAATAGGAGATTCAAATTCACCTGTTCTAAGCCAGTAACCCATTTTTCTATTCCACTTTTTCTCTCCAATAGGATACCTTAAATAACTATCTGGAACTTTAATATCCTTTAAATAAACCCAATACTCATAACCAGGCTCATATATCCCAAATAAACTTTTTAAATATCTAATCATAATTTTCCTCGCTTTCTTTACTAAAATAAATTAGGCCAAATTAATTCCTGTCCACATCCGCAATATTTAGGTCTATCTCTTCTGTATTTTCCAGTTTCAATTTCTTTATAGCAATTTGGACAAATAGGGTAGTAGCCATCACTATTGATAATGATTTTTTCCGGCTCCATTCCCCTTCTATGTATATCAACCACACCTTTAAACTGTTCATATAACATATCTAACGTCTTCCCATAGTATTCAACGCCTATGGTAGACAGCTTTCCGTAGTAAGATTTATCTATATCGTCACAAAAGATTGAACCTGTAAAACCCTTATATTCTGAAAAATATCCCATTCTAGTCATTATCTTCACCTTCCTTATATATTTGATAATCCACCATTGTCATGAATTGGTCGTATAAACCATCTAGTGTATACCCAAAGTATTCAACTGATGTACCATCTATTTTCCCACGGTACATAGCATCGTATCTGTCGTAGCAAATTGTTCCTGAATACCCTTTATAAGTATCAAAATTACCAATCTTAGTCATTATGTATAACTTCACCTCCTAACCACTCTAAAAGTCTAGTTGTACTTGCGTCCTCTATACAATTTAAGTGAGCAATTTTACCGCTAAAATTTACTACATATGTATCAAAATCATAGATTTCATATTCGCAAATATCACACGTATCAATTTCGCGTGGTTCATCTGCATTTGGACATCTAGGATCACATGGATTTTTTAAACAAATGTCGCACATATTACCTCCTTATTATTTACTGTATGTTTTTGAGACGATTTTCGATTTAAATTACTTAGGCATATATTTTATCGCGTAAGCTATTACGATTGAAAATCGGTGTTAATTTCTACAGTAGTTACTCTATTTTTTGAGATTCTAGCATCATACTTTTCTTGTTCTTTTCTCTCTTGCCTTAGATAAATTTTCTCTTGCCGTATTTTTTTGTTCCTCTGTCATCTCTGGTTTAGACTTTTTCTCTGGATTCACCTTCAGCCAAGCGTGTGGCATACATACATATATTGAGCCGTCTTTGTTTTCTTTATAATGCATGAACCTATCTTTTCTTGTTTTGTATAATTGTTTTATTCTCTTTTTTAAAGGTTTCTCTGTTATCATATACCAACCATATTCTTCGCCTGTAATCCATTCCACTACATTCTCATTTAGTTCTGCCACGCTTTACTATCTCTCCTTTCTGCATTTCTTTTACACATCTCGTCAAACTCCCAATCAGCTGCGATCCTTTGTGCCATCTTTAGGCTACGTTTGTTTTCAGGCTCATAATCTAACTCATAAATCAATCCCCCAAATGTTTTGCTATAATAACTTCCAGTTTCTTTCATGCGATACCTTTTGTATCCTCCTTATTTTAATTTTCTTAAATATGATATTTGCTTGTCCTCTAATTCCTCTTTTGCGTATACGGTAGAAGAGTAGATACTCTTTAATATTTCCTTACACATAGAAACGTCTATTTCTACTTTGCCTATAAAGAATACATTTCTAGTTGGTATAAATGTATTGTTTTTCTTATTTTTTACATAGAAACCTGTAGATACTGTAATGAGTCCAATCTGAGCTAATACAGAAATGCAGCTTTCTACAGTAGTATTAGAAATCTTTAGCGCTTTCTCAATTTTGTATTTAGTAGGATAGGACACCTTAGTGTCTGACTCACTATCTATAAACTGTTTAATATAAAGATATACTCCTAGCAAAGAAGACTTACTTACTCTTGTATTAGCAGCTAATATTTTTTCATATTCATAGAAAGAGAGAAAGACAAATGGTTTGTCCGTATAAAATAGATTCTTTTTTGTCGTTAGTTGAATCCTGAAATATGTATTGCGTACAGTAGAAATATCCATGTCAGCAGTTATGTATTCTTCCTCTATAAGATAGAGTAGTGCTTTTTTAAATGGATCAAAAAACTCGTTGTTATGTGTATTAGCACTATACCCTGATTCTTCTGCGATGGTTTTCAAGCTAGTAATTAACATGTCATATAACCCCACATGTTGCTTTATATACATAACTACTTGGTATATCTTTAGGTCATCAGCTCCACGTATTCTATTAAAGTTGTTACGTGGAAAACCTACACCTACCATACGTTTTTCCTTATTGCTTAATATGTCACAATCACCTCCTTTATACCTTTGCAATATGTGTACCATTGGGCTGATTTAGCCCATAGAAAAGTGTATATACATGTTTCTATGGTCCGATTCGCAAACATTTTTGGCATGTAATATCATATATATAATAAATATCAAATACTAAATAAATAATATAAATAATAAATTATTTATATTATTACAAAACCAAAACCAAAAACATCTTTTAATACTCTTTTTAATTAACTTTTTACTTGGATTTTTTGTTTGTTTATAAGTTGTTTGCTGTGACTTGCCATAGCCACTAACCATATAGTACCATATCACATAAAATATGTCAATACCTTTATTAGATTATTTCTTAAATTATTTTTTCTATACTTTTCATGGATAGTATTGCCTTCATATATTGTATTATCTATTGTATTCCTTCTAGTATCTAATATTAAATATCTGTCGCTTATTTATGATCCAATTTATATTATCCTTTTCAATCGCTCCAGATATTTAATATTCTATTTTTTTCTTTTATCTATTGTCTATTTTGTATATTATATTTTCTCGCTGCTTCGGTATGACTTCGAGGATTATTCGACTAAGCATTGATTTTCCTAGCTTTGTTGTTATTTTTGCCTTTATATAGAAGTGACATTTTATCATTTTTAGCCTGTGTTCGATTTTACCTTGATTTTACTGGCTTTGTAGCCATTTTGGCGTAAATTTATACTAATTTTAAATTTTTTGTGCATATTGTATAGTTGCCTGTAACGTTGATTCTGCTTGGGTTTTTGCGTTTATGATAGTCGATTTCTCGAACACACTCTCGAACTCATTTTGGATATTTTTGTGCAATATTACTATAGAATTTTGATGTGATTTTAAGTGTAATTTTGATTTTATAGTTGACGTGTGAGTGGAATAGATACCATGGTTTTCATGTATCGGTTATCGTCATAATATGTAAACTACCCCGTACCTATGGTCTTTGTCTGTCCTCTAAGTCGTTATTGTATAGATAACGACTTAGTATATAGTTGGTAATTTCTATCAATATTCCAATATCAATATTATGATATCGATATTATTGATTAATCGATATTCAATTATCGATATGTTCGATATATAGGCTAGTGTTCACTAGCTTAATAATTTTACATAACAATAACTATTCCTATTATCTACCATATCATATTAACCAAATCCACTATATTCATTCAATATAGTATACATTACTATTTATAACAATAATCACTACTAATATATACGAATATATCAATATTATTCTAATCTATATCTTATATATCAGTAATCATTACTAATAAGATATTATTTTAATATCAACTATATTATCCACTATTATCAATATATCTCTATTGCTTATATCTGCTATTCATATTACATCTTATCAACATTATCCACAATACCTTTATACACTCTATCAACATAGTTATCCACAACTTTATCCACAATATTAGTTATAACCATATCGTATAGCTATACTACTATTATAAGTCTAAGTTATAATTAAATCTATCATACATAATTAGCGCTACTTATATATTATATATAATCATATCTTATAACTTATTATACATATATAACTATAACTTATATGCATCAGTCATTATATATATAACCTCAACTTATAACCAAGTTACATATATAACCATATCTAATAATAATTTATCTAGCTATAACTTGCAGTTATATCAATCAAATGTAACATATGTTACAAAATACATTATATCCATATCATTAT
>JAEYQN010000178.1 GCA_023409995.1 Cyanobacteria bacterium OH_CBB_238
AACCGGTCTTGGAAACCAGGAAAAAATGGAGGTGGACTGTGCGAGAAAGTATGATTGAACGCGAATTAGTAAGACAGGTAAAGCAAAGAAATGGAATGGCAATAAAATTCGTAAGTCCTGGGTTTGATGGAGTGCCAGACCGGTTGGTGCTACTTCCAGATAAAATAATAGTATTTGTAGAACTAAAGGCAACAGGAAAAAAGATGCGACCATTACAAGTAAAGCGTAAAAGGCAATTAGAATCCTTAGGATTTAAAGTTTACTGCATTGACAGCAAGGAAGGAATTGAGGTGATGCTTCGTGAAATATGAACCACATAGTTATCAGGAATATGCCAAAGAATTTATTATATTTCATAAAGCCAGTGGGCTACTGTTAGATATGGGATTAGGAAAAACAGTAATCACGCTTACTGCACTATGGGAGTTAGTATTGGATTATTTTGAAGTGGGACATATTCTAATTATTGCACCATTACGAGTAGCAAGAGATACCTGGCCCAAGGAGCTGGAGAAATGGGAGCATTTAAAAGGTCTTACTTATTCGGTGGTAATTGGTACGGAAAATCAAAGAAGAGCAGCACTGACAAAGCCTGCATTTATCTATATTATCAATCGAGAAAATGTGGAATGGCTGATTCATAATTATCCTTGGAACTTTGATATGATTGTAATTGATGAACTGTCGTCCTTTAAGTCGCACCAGACAAAACGATTTAAGGCATTACGAAAAGTAAGACCACAGATCAAAAGAATCGTAGGTCTTACTGGAACACCAACCCCTAATGGATTAATTGATATGTGGTCCCAGATCAATTTATTGGATATGGGAGAACGGTTAGGTAGGTTTATTGGTGGTTATAGAGAACGGTATTTTACACCGGATAAAAGAAACCGAGATGTTGTTTTTTCTTATAAATTACGGGAAGGAGCAGAGGACGCCATTTATAAGAAAATATCTGACATTTGTATATCTATGAAGGCAACTGATCATTTGCAAATGCCAGAATGTATCTATAATACGATTGAAGTGAAAATGAGCGAAAAAGAAAGTAAACAGTATCAACAGTTAGAGCGTGATATGTTGCTGCCATTTGAAGATGGTGATATTGATGCAGTCAGTGCAGTGGGATTATCCAATAAATTACACCAACTAGCCAATGGTGCGGTCTATGATGAAAATGGTAAGGTAAAGATCATTCATGATCGTAAGTTAGATGCCTTAGACGATATTATAGAAGCAGCAAATGGAAAACCAATTTTAATTGCATATTGGTATAAGCATGATAGAGAGCGATTACTAAAAAGGTTTCATGCGGTGGCCATTGATAAAAGTGAGGATATTATGAAATGGAATGAGGGACAAATACCAATCGCCATGATTCATCCTGCAAGTGCAGGCCATGGATTAAATCTGCAGGCGGGAGGATCTACCCTGGTTTGGATGGGACTTACCTGGAGCTTAGAATTGTATCAGCAATGTAATGCAAGACTGTGGCGCCAGGGACAGAAAAATACCGTTGTAATCGAGCACTTAGTCACAAAGGATACCATTGATGAAGATGTTATGGCCGCATTAGCAAAAAAAGAAAATACGCAAGAAGCCTTGATACAGGCAGTAAAAGCTAGGATTGGAGGGAAAGCAGATGCAGGAAGTGGAAATAATGATGCGTGATTATCACAATCTGAAGAGACAGTTAAATATCTTAGCTTACGAATTAAAACACTTTAAGGGCATTGACGAAGCAGAATTAATTGAGTCCATGTGCTTTTCCCATCCAGAGGGTGAAAGAGTTATGACCAGTACGTTATCGGATAAAACTGCTAAGGTTGCAATTGCCTTAGACTCCAGAAAAGAAAAGATGACGGAGGAGCTGTATCAATTCTACTTTAAAGAATATCAGGAACTAAAGGATCGGATTGAGTTTTTTGAGCTTGCTTTATTACAGCTTAGCGGGGAGTTGACTGGGCTCATGCAGGATTTGATTATAAAAAAGTATAGCTGGGACGAGCTAGCAGATAAATATCATATGAGCAGAACTATGGTAGGACGGTATCGAAAGAAAGCAATTGTCGAGCTTGGTAGTATATATGAACTGAGAAATCAGAAACAAATTAAATTTATGCTCAGTTAATGTTACCCCCTTTTTACCCCCAAAACGAAAGAAAAAGAACGATATAGCAAGGGATAACGGTAATACAAAAATATCCCTGCGTGAGGGTTTACTACTTGTGTACTAACATGGAATTGTTATGTCGTTTTTACTGTGGTAATATTAAGATGCAAAGAAATGTAAGGAGCTTTACGGGTAATCTCGTAGGGCTTTTTTTATACCCATTTTTAAGGAGAGAGGCTATGATTTCATATCAAGAAATAAAAGTAAAAGAATTACGCATGAAGGGTATGGGATATAAAGCAATAGCCCAGGCCTTAGATTTAGATAGGGACCAAGTACGGTATCAATGCAAAAAGATTGGACTGACCGGGACTAAAGAAGAGTTGGCAAAAAAAATAGAAGAAGAGAAGCAGCATGGTGAGACTTGTCTATATTGCGGTGATTTGCTTTATCGCTCCAAGTATGCACCCGGTAAAAAGTTTTGTTGTGATGCCTGCAGAAGAAAATGGTGGAAGGAACATCCGGAGAAGAAAAAGAAATCAGCCCAAGCCAGTTATGTGAAACAGTGTGAGCAGTGCGGCAGGACTTTTATTTCCTATGGCTGTAAGACAAGAAGATTTTGTAGCCACGATTGCTACATTCAGAATAGATTTTGGAGGGATGAAGATGGAATTCAAAAAGCTGCAAATTAAAGATTTGATACCGGCATCTTATAATCCGAGAAAGGATCTTAAACCGGGAGATCCAGAATTTGAAAAGATAAAACGGTCTATAGAAGAGTTTGGTTATGTAGAGCCTGTTATAGTAAATAGTGATATGACCATTATTGGTGGTCACCAGAGAGCAAAGGTACTAGCTGCTCTTGGGATAAAAAAAATTGACTGTGTTGTAATAGAGGTTGATAAAACCAAGGAAAAAGCATTGAATATTGCCTTAAATAAAATAACAGGGGAGTGGGATACCGAATCCCTGGCAGTGCTATTAAAGGATTTGGATACGGAAAGTTATAATATTGAACTTACCGGTTTTGATTGGAATGAGGCAGAAAAACTATTAAAGACACTGGATAAAGAAGATACGTCTAAGGATGATGAATATGAAATAGAAGTACCGGAGGAGCCAATATCAAGATTGGGTGATGTTTGGAAACTTGGAAGGCACCGCTTGATGTGTGGCGATTCCACTTTAAAGCAGGATATGGATATCTTGATTGAAGGAAAAACGGTGGAGATGGTATTTACGGATCCACCTTGGAATGTGAATTATGGTGCAACCGACCACCCAAGCTGGAAGTCCAGACAGATTAAAAATGACTGTATGAGCAGCGAGGATTTTAAAGAATTTATGGAGAAGTCCTTTGCCAGAATGTCAGAAGCATTAGTAGTTGGTGGTATGGCCTATGTTGTTATGTCTGCACAGGAATGGGGTTCTTTGATGCCAGCCTTAGCAGATAATAATTTTCACTGGTCCTCCACAATCATATGGAACAAGGACCGGTTGGTATTATCCAGAAAAGATTATCACACCAGATATGAACCTATATGGTATGGCTGGAAGGATGGAGCACCAAGAATCCATCCATTGACAGATAGACAGCAGTGTGATGTTTGGGATATTCCTCGTCCGAGTAAAAGTGAAGAACATCCTACCATGAAACCAGTAGAATTAGTACAGCGAGCCATTGAGAACAGCAGTAAGCGTGGTAATTTTGTCTTAGATCAGTTTGGAGGCAGCGGTACTACTTTAATTGCCTGTGAGAATACAGGCAGGACTTGCTTTATGATGGAGCTGGATCCGAAATATGTGGATGTAATTGTAAATCGATATATTGATAAGGTTGGTAGTACCAGTGAAGTTGTATTGCTTCGTGAGGGGAAAGAATATTCCTATGATGAAATGAAAGCACTTGACAATGTAAAAGAGTAGAGGCATGAATGAAGGAGGTGAATATTATGGGCAGTAGAAAAGGAATTCCAAACAAAAAACCAAGTAAATATGATACGGACATTATACCGCGACTGACGGACATTAAAGACTGGATTGCAGGCGGAGACAGCGTTCGCGACGTTTGCAAGAAACTTTCTATTTCTCCAGATACTTGGTATCGATATTGTAAGGAGCACGAGACACTATCGGAACTTGTAGATATGGGCAAGTGTCTTCTACAACAAGACGTAGAAAAATCACTTTTGAAGCTTTGCACTGGCTACGAATATGAAGAATTGAAAACGATTGTGGAAGAGGACCGATCCGGGAAAAAGAGGACCAAACTGGAAAAGACCAAAAGACACCAGCCACCGTCGGCCCAGGCAATTTCCTTTTTCCTTCGTAATAGGTGCCCAGAGGAGTGGTCTGATAAACGAGAAATCATCGTTGATAACTCTGGAAATGAGCAGGCAAGGAAGGCATTATTCCTGCAAATATTATCTGGTGAACTACCAGAGGATGAGGAACCGGCGGCTATTGATAATACACAAGATGATGATTTGGAGTAGACATAGAACTCATAACGGAATTAGTGTTATGTTATGAGTTTATCTTGACTGTAGGAGCTGTTAGAGTGATTAATGTAGTACCAAGAAAAGGAGGTGCTGCATTATGTTTGATTTAAGCGGCTTTGAAGAATATTTAATGAAAGAAGAACGTAGTGATAATACTATTTCCTGCTATCTTAGGGATGTGAGAGCATTCTTAGATTGGCAGGAGAAAGAGGTACGCGAAATCAATCCATTTACCCTGCTTAATTATAAGAAATATCTAAATCGGAAGGAAAAAACCATTATTACTTCCAACCGGAAGCTAGCCAGTGTAAATGCATTTTGCCGGTATTTATATGATGCAAGGATAATTGATGAGGCCTATACAGTGAAGTTAACCAAGAACCGGGACAAGTGCCAGTATAAAGGTGTTCCGGAACAGGATTTGCGCCAGATCAGAGCAGATATTATTAAAAGTGGCAATCAGATGCATATTTGCATTATAGAGGTACTGCTGGGAACTGGAATCCGAGTAAGTGAATTGGCAGAGCTTACTTTGCAGGATATTCATTTAGAGGAGAGTTATCTTAGAATTATTGGAAAAGGTACTGTAAATCGCACCATGCCGCTAAATCAGGAAACCAAAGAGGCATTGGAAACATATCTTGCAGTAAGAAAAGAAAATGCCAGTGACAGGCTATTGGTTGGGCAGAGAGGTCCTATAGGAAGAGGAGCCATATATCTTATATTAAAACAATATGGGGAGCAGGAGCATGTAAAGACAACACCACATATGCTGCGGCATTCACTGGCCTATAACCTAATTAAGAATGGGACACCAATGACCACCATACAGCAGATATTGGGTCATGAAAGCATCCTTACTACGAACTTATATTGCCAAACCACAGAGCAGGATAAAGCAGAAGCACTAGCAAATATTGAGTGGTAAAAGATAATGAGAGCGTTGCCAATAGGTAGCGCTTTTTTTAGTGCTAAAGGAGGGGTACTTCTATTGTGGAAAATGGGCCCCGTAGCTGAAGGCGCGTAAATTTGTACAGTAATTTTGTTCAGGAAAAGAAAGGGGTGAGACTTTGAAAGAGACAGAAAGACAAAATCAATTATTGCTATTATATATGCAGAAATATTTTGATGATATGCAGATAAAAACACTGGTTGAAAAGTTTACTTTTTCAGAGCTTCGCCGCTTAATGGGGGAGACGGATATAGAGTTTTTTGCCCTTTGTTATTTTCCAAAATATTTTGACCGAACTTTTGGTAGTTTTCATAAGGAGCTATTTGAAGAACTGAAATATATGCTTAGTAACACCGGATTGATTGAGGCCTTTGGATTACCCAGAGAGCATGGAAAGAGTACCATAAATTCCTTCCTATTTCCCCTGTATTCTACCTTGTATAACAAATCCCAATTCACATTGATTATATCAGCAACAGAGCAGATTGCTTTGCCATTCCTAGATATGATAAAGGATGAATTGGAAAACAATCCTTTGCTAAAAGAGGACTTTGGTATTCAAAAAGGGAACCGTTGGAATAACAATGAAATCTGGATTACAGGCCGCGGCATAGATGCATGTATTATGATTCGTGGTATTGATGGCTCCTTAAGAGGTATTCATTTTAAGCAATATCGACCACAGTTGGTATTACTTGATGATTTGCTCAAAGACGATACTGCTAAATCAGAAACCAAGCGAGAACAGGTAAAGAACACCTTTACCGATGTCGTAATCCCTATTGGAACCAAAGCCACCAATATCCTAGTAGTAGGAACGGTACTTCATGAAGAAGATCTAATGGCAGAATTATTAAAAGGGAAAATACCAGGTGTGCGCAGCATTCGAAAGTCTGCAGTCATAAGCTTTTCGGAGCGTGATGATCTCTGGGGTGAATGGGAACGCCTTTATAATAATTTGAAGGACTTGGATAGAATCAACACTGCGAAGGAATATTATGAGGCACATGAAGATGATATGGTCGAGGGGACAGAAATATTGTGGCATGAATATTTGGATTATTATTATTTGATGTGCAAGAAGCAGGCTATGGGTGAAAAGTCCTTTTTTAAGGAGCTGCAAAATGATCCTAGATCCACCGATGATTATATCTTTCAAAATATTCAGTATTGGGAAGTTCGCCCGGAATATGAAGACATGGAAATTGTCATGTATATTGATCCAGCAATTAAAGCTGGTAAACGAAATGATTACTCGGCGGTAACGGTAATAGGCAGGCATGAAAAGACAGGTCAGATGTATGTGCTGGATGGACAAATTTATAAGTTATTACCAGATGAGTTGTTTAAAGTCGTACTAGAAAAGATTCCATTATTTCCAATTGAGAAAATTGGCTTTGAAGCAACCCAGGCGCAAAGTTATATGAAGCAGAAGTTCGAGGAAAGCCTGTGGGATAATCAAATCTATATACCTGTGGAGGAGGTTAATGCAAAGGGTCAGAAGCATGAAAGAATTATTACATTGGAGCCGGATATTAAGCGGGGATTTATTTTATTCAATCCAGCCAATGTGTCCTATAACAATCAGGTAAAGGATTATAACAAAGGCGCCAAACATGATGATGCACCAGATAGTTTGTATGGTGGCGTGCAGTTGGTTCAGGGAGTGCAGAGCTTGAAGTTTTTTGTTAGAAATTTACTGTTTTAAGTGGTATAATGGCTTGGAGGAGGTGTTTTGCTATGAAAAAGAAATTATTGATTGGTATGCCTTTAATGTTGATTATTCCAGCAATAATTATATGGGGTATTTCAACAATACTTTATTTTATCGTTCCATATAATCCGCAGACAAAAACGTTGCTATTTGATTTTTCTTATGGAATGACTATATCAGACTATTTAGGCATATATGTTACAATTATATCGGCAGAGGTAACTGCAGTATTAGGCCTTGTAATATATAGACTTGGTGAAAAGAAAGAACAAGTTGAAGAAAATAAAAAAAAGAAAATTGCTAGGCAGGTACTGATTGAAGATGCAGATTATTATTGGGGGAAAATAGGTGACTATGTCTGGCAACGTTATGTGAAAGATAACAATGCAGTTTTAAGT
>JAEYQN010000188.1 GCA_023409995.1 Cyanobacteria bacterium OH_CBB_238
ATTTATATGAAGAATAAGTCCCGAATGTTCTTGTTCTATTAGCCCATTCCTTTTGTAAGTAACTAGTCTTTTATAATTAGGTTCCATAAAAAAACATCCTTACTTTTTAATTATTTCAACTATGGCCCTTATTTTTTTCTTTAGCAGAGTATTTTCTTTTGTCAATCTTTCAACAACTTCATCATTAACTGATGGTAATTCAAAAGTCATATTTGGTTCTATGGGGGGGGGAGCCGGGGGTTCTGTTGAATTAACAGGCGTTTTTGATAGAATGTCAGGATTGAAAATAAATCTTTGTTTGCACTCATCTTTTATATATAGTACAACTTTCGAATCTTTTTCGCTTATGTATCCCATCTTAATCATTACTGAAACCATCCCTATCTTTTCTCCGGCATCAGCTAGTTCTTTTTGTTTTCTTATGGCAGAATCCAGTTGATCAATATCAATTTTTCCTATTCGTTTGAAATATTCGCCTATTCTTATTCTGCCTGCTAGATATAAAGCCATAGCTTGTGCATAGGTACTACCTGGAGGTGTAACAAATTCGTGTTCTATAGATTCAATATTTAGCAAAGCTGCTTCTTCGAGAGTCCAGTAATTATTTAATGTTATTTCTGCTATATTATCATCTTGAGCAGCTGCGCTCAGGAATTTATATATATTCGGATGGTATCCTCCCGCTCTTTCTACAAGTTCTTTTTTCCCTAAGTAGGTCAGTGCAGGCACATAATACTGATATAGTGATTCTTTTCTTATATTTTCATTATTATCTTCAAAAGAATGCTTTGCTAGATCTTCTCGTAAATTAACAAATAATATTTCTTTAAGCCAAAGTGGTAATGCTAGAAATTTATTTAAAAATTCGACGAATAAGTTTTTCTTTTCCATGTAAAGCTCCAAGGTCATTTCAATATTTATAAAAATATATTATAATGTAATAGTTACTAAAGGGCAATTTGACAAAGTTGCTTTAATGGAGAATTATGGGTTTAGATGGATTTTCAATGGGCAACTTGCCTATAAAACAAGAAAAGACCTCCTCTCAAATGGCAAGTGAGGCTAAACAGCTTGCTGCAAAAGGAAATAATCTCGTAATTAAAAACATTTCAAGTCTTGCTGAAAAACAAAAAAGTTCTAAAAAAATGATGGAAGATCAGAATCAAGAACCCGTTTATTACTTTGAAAAAGATAATATAGATGATGGACAACTAAACGAAAGTTCTGAAAATAGAATTGAATATGATTCGGTAAATGCCAAGAAAAAATATAAAGTAAAATTAAATAATAAAACACAATTAATTGAGCTGATTGATATAGAAACTGGTAAAATAATTGAGACAATAACACCAACAGATCTTGTAAAATTAGTCTCAAAATTGAATTCAACATCAGGAATATTGGTTAATAGAAGAATTTAGAAGTATTTTGAGGAGTGGAGATGAATCCTTATTTAAAACAGTATCAGAAAAATCAGATAGAAACAGCAACCCCAGAGCGCATTTTAATAATGCTTTATGATGGAGCTATTCAATATCTGAATATTGCCAGAAATGAGATGATGGTAGAAGGACGAAAAGATATACAAAAGATTCACAATAATATTGTTTCTGCAGAAAAAATAATAACTGAATTTAAATGCACTCTCAATATGGAAATCGGTGGAGATGTCGCAAATAACTTATATGAACTATATTCATATTTTTACAGGCGTCTTGTTGAAGCAAATATAAAAAAAGATGTTGCTCCTATAGATGAAGTTCTTTGGCATTTAAAAGAGCTTAAATCAACGTGGTTGCAAGCTATAGATATTGCTCAGAAAGAAAGAGTTAATAAAGAAGTTCAAGTAGGCGAAGATGAATATATTTCAGATTCGTCTGATGATGACTTTGAAGATGTTGAAGAAGATCAATATGAAAAGGCATATAGGGACTAGGATGACCAAATTTAAACAACTTAGATTAGTTTATGAAAAAATATACACAACGACAACAGATATTGCGGCCTTGATAGAAAAAAAGGAATTTGATAAAATTCATGATGTTGTAAAAGCTCGTGAACCACTTTCTAATCTTTTATCACGAGCTAAAATTTCGTTGTCAGCAGATGATGTTATTCCTGCAGACCTTGAAGAGCTAATACAAAAAATTGATGTATTAGAACAAAAAAACCTTGAAATTCTTCAGTTAGTGCAATTGGACTTGAAATCAATGATGGATTCAACTAAGAATAAAAATAAAATTAATTCAGTATATGCTCCTATTGAAAATAAGCCGATGCTGATTGATACCAGAGAGTAAAGAGTTTTAGTAATGAGTTTCTCGGATAGAAAAAAACTGGCAGCTTCGGTTTCTGTCTTTTCTAATTTGGTTTTGATTATATTAAAACTGTTAGTTGGTTTCTTATCTGGTGCAATGAGCATTATTTCTGAGGCCATTCATTCTTTTAGTGATCTTTTGGCTTCATTTTTGGCTCTCTTTTCTGTTTCAAAGTCATCAGAACCTGCAGATGATGAACATCAATTTGGACACGGAAAGTACGAAGACTTTTCGGGATTAGTTGAGGGGGGGCTTATTCTTTTGGCTTCATTTTTTATTATTTTTGAAGCTACAAAAAAAATAATATGGAAATCTAATATTGAAATTGATACAACTTTGGGAATGTGCGTGATGTTATTTGCTGTACTGATAAATCTTGGGGTTAGCGCATACCTTTACAAAGTTGCAAAAAGTACAGACTCTATAGCGTTATATGCTGATGCAGAGCATTTAAGAACAGACGTATACTCATCGTTGGCTGTTTTTTTAGGATTGTTAGCAATAAAGCTTACAGGTATTCATTCTTTAGACCCAATTATAGCTATAATCGTTGCTATTATAATAATGCGTTCTGGTTACGAAATATGTAAAAAAGCTACAAATAATCTCTTAGATGCAAGGTTGCCTGAAGAAGAAATTCAGGTTATAAATAATTCCATTGCTGCATATTCAGTAGCCTCTAGCTTATCATTGAAATTAATAAAAACACGCAAATCAGGAATGACTCGTCAAATAGAACTAACGTTGCTTGTTGATCCAAATATAACAATAAAAGAAGGGCATAAAATTTGTGATGAAATTGAAAAGAATATTTCTGCTCAACTATCAAATACTTCATTTATAATTCATCTTGAGCCTACTGAAGAAGAGTAGGTTCTGCTAATTATTATTGATTTTGGCGGATTCGATTAAAAGACAAGGGATTTGTATAAATTTATTAATGTTGTATAATTAAGAAAATGTTACATTGATCAATGATGGGGCACCAATGAAGTTAGTTGAGATAAAAAACGATATTGCAAAAATTTTATATACACCAACATTAAATCATTTGCTTCTTGCAGATTTTCTTCTAATTGAAGATTCCAATCAAAGCCTTATTTCTCAAGTCATTGATATTGAATCAACAGACGAAGAAGATACCAATATCGTTACGGTTAAGTTTTCGCTATCAATAAGTAAAAGCGCGAATTTATCAACTTATAATGGATATACGCCTGCAAAAGACGCTAATATTGTTTATGTGGATCCAAAAGAGATTGCTCAACTAATACAAAGTACTAAAGCAAATATATATTGGGGAGTGCTGGCTTCTCACCCTGATACGGAAATTAATCTTGGGTTGAGTTTATTGAGAGAAAGACCATATATCCAATGTGACAAAATTG
>JAEYQN010000102.1 GCA_023409995.1 Cyanobacteria bacterium OH_CBB_238
CCGGCCATTGTATTACAGAACAACAAAGGTAATGTAAGCTCACCAACATTGATTGTTGCTTATCTTACCAGCCAGATTAAAAGAACGGATTTACCAACACATGTGGTATTACAGCGATATGTAGGCCTGAGAAAAAAGAGCATGGTTTTGTTAGAACAGGTGGATACCGTTTCTAAGGATGATGTAGTTGAGGTAATTAACCACCTGGATGCAGAAGATATTGTGAAGGTGAACAATGGATTGCTGATTAGCCTTGGATTCGGGGAGGTGGCTTAATGGCGGCAGCAGGACATGCCATATTAAGTGCATCGGGTTCCAAAAGGTGGATGGCTTGTACGCCGTCCGCCAGATTGGAAGAATCCTTTGAAGATGAGGAATCCGAGTATGCCAGAGAAGGAACAGCAGCACATGCCTTGGCAGAGGATAAATTAAGAAAATATCTCAAGATGCGTAGTAAGCGCCCGGTGTCTGATTATGAGACAGATGAGATGAATGATTACACCGATGAATATGTGGCTTATTGTATTGAACAGATTGAGGCAGCAAGGCAGCAGTGTAAGGATCCTATTATACAGGTGGAGCAGCATTTGGATTTTAGCTGTTATGTGCCGGATGGATTCGGTACCGGTGATTTTCTATTAGTAGCAGATGGTGAATTACACATTGTAGATTTGAAATATGGAAAAGGTGTGGCTGTGTATGCAGACCATAATCCACAAATGATGCTTTATGCATTGGGTGCATTAAATCTATTTGATTGTCTGTATGATATCAAAAATATTATCATGACCATTCATCAACCTCGTTTGGAATCAGTTAGTAGCTGGAGTATTACGGTGGAAGAACTGACAAAATGGGGTACAGAGGAATTAAAACCAAAAGCTGATCTTGCTATTAAGGGCGAAGGAGAGTTTCATGCTGGTTCCTGGTGTAGATTTTGCAAAGCAAGAAATACCTGCAGAGAGCGTGCAGATAGTTTCCTTGAACTTGCGAAGATGGAATTTCAGCCACCCGCTTTATTATCTGAAGAAGAGATTGTAGAAGTGCTTACAAAGGCTAATGAGCTATCAAAGTGGGTTACGGATGTCTTTGATTATGCACAAGAGGAGGCAATTACACATGGTAAGTCCTGGAATGGTTTCAAATTAGTAGAAGGCAGGTCAAATCGTAAGTACACAGATGAGACAAAAGTGATAGATGCCGCAAAGGCAGCAGGTTATACAGACATTTATAAACAGTCCCTGATTGGTATTTCAGAAATGGAGAAATTGATGGGGAAGAAAGAATTTAGTGAAGTACTGGGCGAGCTAGTCTTTAAGCCGAAAGGCAAGATAAGTTTCGTTCCAGTTACAGATAAAAGACAACCAATAACAATAGCAACCGCACAGTCGGATTTTATGGAGGATTAGGATTATGAGTAAGATTATTAACGGAACCAGAGTATTAATTTCAGAGGTCAGACTTAGTTATGCAAATGTATGGGATGCAAAATCCATTAATGGAAGTGATCCCAAGTACAGTGTTTCCCTTATCATTGACAAAGAGGATAAAGAAGCGATTAAGGTTATCAATGAAGCCATTGACTTAGCTATCAAAGAAGGTGTAGGAAAGTTTGGTGGCAAAATACCAAATAAGGGAGCACTTAAATTACCTTTACGCGATGGCGATGTAGAAAAAGAAGATGAGGCATATGAAAATGCGTATTTTATTAATGCAAATTCCAAGACGGCACCACAGATTGTTGATAGTAAGCGTCACGCTATTACTGATCAGAGTGAGGTTTATTCGGGATGTTTTGCATCGGTAACAGTCAGCTTTTATGCCTTTAATGTGAATGGGAATCGCGGTGTGGCATGTTCCCTTGGAAATATCATGAAGCTTCGTGATGGGGATGCCTTAGGTGGTAAGGTCAATGCTGCAGATGATTTTGGAACAGCAGAGGATGACGAGTTTTTAAGCTAAGACAATGTAACTGGTAGTTTGATATATGGCGGTGGGGTAACCTGCCGCCAATTAAGGATAAGGACGAAAAGTATGCAAACTATTTCAATCGATATTGAGACGTTTAGTACGACAGACCTAGCAAAGTCGGGTGTATATCGGTATGCAGAAGATGAGAATTTTCAAATCCTTTTATTTGGTTATTCCGTAGATTATGGGCCTGTTTGTGTTATTGATTTAGCAAGTGGTGAAAAGATACCGGAAGATATACTAGCAGCACTTGATGATCCTAAAGTAATTAAGTGGGCCTTTAATGCACAATTTGAGCGAACCTGTTTATCAAAGTACGTAGGCCATCGATTAAAACTGGAAGGCTGGCATTGTACCATGATATGGGCAGCTACCTTAGGACTTCCATTGTCTTTAGAGGGCGTAGGTGCTGTCCTTGGATTAGAAAAGCAGAAATTAAAAGAGGGAAAAGATTTGATTCGTTACTTCTGTGTTCCATGTAAAGCAAATAAGACAAATTCTGGAAGAACTAGAAATTTGCCCGTGAATGATAAAGAAAAGTGGGAACTTTTTAAATCTTATAATGTACGTGACGTAGAAACAGAACTTGCTATACAGGATAAATTATCAAAGTTTCCTGTATCAGAGTATGTATGGCAGCAGTATCATTTGGATCAAGAAATCAATGATGCAGGGATTTCCATTGATATGGAATTAGTAGAAAAGGCCATTGCCTGCGATAAGGCTTTTAAGAAAAAGTATATGGATAGAGCTAAGTTACTTACGGGTCTTGATAATCCAAACTCCCCAATTCAATTAAAAGAATGGTTAGAAGGAAATGGTCAACAGGTAGATAGTTTAGCCAAAACTGCGGTAAAAGAAATGCTTGCAGAGGCAGATGGCGAAGTAGAAGAAGTATTGCAGCTACGACAGCTATTAGCTAAATCTTCGGTGAAGAAATATGCAGCGATGGAACATGCAGTATGTAACGATGGCAGGGCACGAGGATTA
>JAEYQN010000023.1 GCA_023409995.1 Cyanobacteria bacterium OH_CBB_238
CCCAAAAGAACCATAATTCATATTGCTAAAATTCGAATTCACCGAAACTCCACCAACGATTGATGCGGAATGAGGATCAATATTGTTCTCAGAAGAAACGGAAACTTGTTGATCCAAAATATTCTGAAACTGCCCAGCTTCACCACCAGGTTCACTGGGAGTGATATTGGAAAAGTCATTTTTAAGAATTTCATTATATGATGAAATAGGGCTGTAATTCATACCCATTTTACTCATATCACCTAAAGATATTGACATTATTCTCTCCCCTTTGTAACTTAACCTTGTTTATACGATCTTCTTGTTATCTATATTTTCATTGCAGCAGAAATCATTGTTTTTGCTGTTTCAGCTGCAGTGGCATTGGCTTCATAAGCTTTTGAAGCACTTACCATATTTACCATTTCTTCTACTATATTCACATTTGGTAACTTAACATAGCCATCAGCATCTGCATCAGGATGTGTCGGATCATATACTAGTTTAAATGGATCCTTACTATCTTCAATAGATGCAACTTCTACACCTTGTGAAAGATTTTTTTCATCAAAATTGACACCACCTCTAAGAACCATTGAATTCTCTTGAGGACTAAATCTTGCTTGATGTTGGCCACTAGGAAAAGAAGGAGATTGCTGCAACTTATTTGTATAAATAGCTTGGAATGTTACCTCTTTTTTAGCATATACACCAGGGGTTCCATCAGGATTTCTGGTTGTATTTATATTGGCAATATTACTGGATATTGTATCCATTTTTATTCTTTGAGCCTGCATGCCAGAGGCAGAAACATCAAATACGTCAAAACTCATTTATACCTCTCCTATCCTTTAATTACCTCTGATAACCCCGAAAACATTCTTCCTTCGAGCGTAGAAAGAATTGTGTATTGAGTACCAGCCTTTGCCATATCCATCATCTCTTTTTCTACATTGACATTATTTCCGGTTGCAGGATTTGGGTTGGACAAATCGGATATAATCTCAGGCTTATATAAACCGAAAGAATCCTTGCTTAACAATGATAGTTGATCGTTAGAAGGCCTTTGTATTTGATCCAATGAAGTAGCATTGTATGATAAAGCTGCACTATTAGCTTGCTTTATTGCATTTTTAGTATCTTCTTGCGCAATAATATTCTGCAACTGATCCTCAAAAGTAACCTCTTTTCGCTGATAATTTGGAGTCATCACATTCGCTGTATTTGATGCAACAGCTTCTTGCCTTCTGGATAAACCATCCATTGCCAATCTTGCTATTTCTATTGCTCTTGAACTACCAAGTGCTTCCATTTTAACTCTCCTTTAGATAATTGGTATAAGAATTTCAAACTCTGTACCATTTCTATCTGTTTTTATTAAATTAATATCACCGTATTGTTCTTTCATAAGATTTTTACATATATGTAAACCTAACCCATTGCCTGTAATTTTTGTCGTAAATCCTTCTGTAAAAATTTCATCTACTATATCAGGGGAAATACCCGAGCCATCATCACTAATCAATAGCCTTGCACAATTATTTATAACCGAAGAACAAGAAATAGCAACCTTTCCAGAGCCTTTAATTGCTTCTATCGCATTATAAACAACATTAATGATAACACTCTGGATTTTTATTTCATCAACATGGACTCTGGGATTCTCTTTTATAACAGCTTCTAATTGAACAGAAGCCTCTTTTGCCTTTGGCATAGTCAGTATTAATACATCGTCAATAATTGATGATAACTTTTTTTCAACCAGTATCGGTTTTGCAAAAATTTTCAATTCATTTACGAATTGAGTAATAGAGTAAGCTGAATATTTTATACTCTTTATGGCATTATCAAAAGATTCTCTAATATCTTTTGGTAAATCCATTGAACTCAGCCTTTTTTCAGCTATTTTTGAATATAAATCAATAATAGAGAGATGATTTTTGATTTCATGGGCAATCGTTTTGGACTTATCTGCAGTATATTCATATTCTTTTAACAAATCTTCCGTTTTAGATAAGTGATTTTTTTCAGCTTCAGTAATTATAAACTCTTCATTCACTGAATCCAAACATCCGACCAATTTATTAATAGCTGAATTTAACAGTTCATTTTCTCGTCTATCAGGGGCGTATGTATTTAAATATTCATCCAAATTAATAGTAGAATTATCAAAAATAACCTTTGCTATATCTGCAATATTTCTTGAGTTATACAACAAACAGATTTCAGAAAAGCCCGAAAAAGCACCGATCGAATAGTCCCACATTAATAATGCAGAATACCTCGGGGCCAAAACTAATAAAAATTCAACATTATCCCAAATGTTTTCTTTTTCAATATTTTCTTGCTCATCAATTATTCCACCAGAAAATGCATATAATTTTGATGAGGTATAACAAAGTCTTTTAATAATCGACTCAACACCATTGGAATCTTTTAATCTATAAAGAACAATAGATTCTTGAGACGGTGATTCCGTCAAAGGCTCAAGAATGGAGCGAAACAGACCAGTTATGGTCTGTTTACTATACTCCTTAGAAGATTCTTTTAATATAAAATCTTGTAAAAGATTTCTTTGTTTTTTAAATTTACCATTTTTCATATTTGTCATTTCGCTTTGGATTAAATCCACTTCAAAAATTTAACTATTTTATATTATTAAATAACAACTTTCATTTTTCTTTTATTAGCAAAACCGTTATTTAATGCATACAATACAGCCTGGGTCCTGTCATTAACCTGTAATTTTTGAAAAATGTTGTTAACATGCGTTTTAACAGTTGTTTCGCTAATGAAAAGTTGTTGTGCAACACCTTTATAAGTAACGCCTTGAGTTAAAAGATCCAAAACTTCTTCTTCTCTTTGAGTCAAATATGAAAGTAGATTTTCTGTATCACAAGCACACGTTACTTCTTCCTTAAATGATTTTTGGAAATATTCAAAGAATCGAGACGACAATGTTGCCGGCAAATAAACTTTACCCTGGCTCACTTCTTCAATTGCATAAATCAACTGAGCAGAAGCCATTGTTTTCAATATATATCCCTTAGCCCCTATTTTCATTGCCCTGAAGATCAAATCAGAATCATCATATCCCGTAAGAGCAATAACTTTTACCCCTAAATTTAACTTTTCAATCTCATTAATCGCGGTCAGTCCATCCTTCTCTGGCATGTTAATATCCATCAACACAATATCGGGTTGGTATTTTTTTATTAGACTAATAGCAATATTTGCATTTGTTGCTGTTGCGATAACGTCAAAGTCGCTTTCAAGGCTTATAAGCTCTCTTATCCCCGCCAAATGATCAAAATTATCATCTACCAGAATAATTTTAGCTTTCTTTTTAAACTCCACGCCTCTTCTCATTGTTCCTCCCCAAAATTTATTTAGCTCTGCAGCCATACACATATCCCTAAAGCTGCTTGAGTTTCTGTAACCAAGTTTGTAAATCCATCACTTACATTATGAATATTACCCCTAAATGGAGTAGTGTCTCATCGGCTATAGGGTTTATATTGTCATCATTTTGGGTGGATTTGAAGATTTAGACCATATGGTCAATAAATCATCAAACCTCATGTATCACAAGCGTTTTAGAAACCAAGCCAGCTAAATCAAACAATTTAGTTTAAATACAGGATATTTTAGTATTCAAAGCATTTTATTTATTTTATATTCAAACAAATAGACGAAATATCTAAAACATAAACCAAAGCTTAATCTGTCTCTTTAATTTTTTGCTTTAAAGCCTTATATTTATTTAATCTTGTTTTAGCTGTATTAGCTTTAACGGCAGCAATTTTTTTTGCAACATCTTTTTCTATCGTTTTACCAACATAATTATGCTTATATTCTTTGTCAAAATACTCTTCCATAAAACCAAGTATTGAATAATTAACTTCATTAAAATGTTTGTACTTTACTCCTGTTGACATATGAGAGCTAGATGTTTTTTTACTTCTAGCTGTTAGCTTCATATCTTTCCAAACAAATAAGTCTTGTAAATTTATACCATTTTTTGTTTTTACAGGCTCACTCACATTTGTGATTCGTGTGATTCCATCTTTAGCCCTATCCACAAAAATAACTAAATCAACAGCCGAAAGAATCAATGAATCTACATTTTGTTCAGTTAGATTGGAAAACTCAAGCATGATAAGGTTTTTTAAAGATGTAAGCATTTCTTCATAAGACTTTGTTGAAAACGAAGAAATAAATCCATCATACCCTGCATTAATCAATGCAAATACAGATATCAGGTCATTAATTGATGATTCAGAAATAATAATTTTATCATGAGGCAAATTAACCACTTTTTTAATTATTTTTTGAAAATTAGACTTTTGTTTAACGACCCCAATAACACTTTCTTGCTTTAACTTTAACCTTGGAATTGACTCTAAAGTTATTATGCTTTCTCCATCAGATATTTTATTTGCTAAGAAATTCAAAATATTAATTTTATCAACTTTTGCACTGCTTGCAAGCAGAATGTTATAATTCATGTTCAAGCACTCTTTGAGAAACAATATCATTTCATTACTCAAGACCTTGTCCTCAATTACCGAAGAAAACACGCTGCATTTGGGTATGCGCTTTAAAGATAAATAAGCACCTTCTGATATCATTGGGGGGATCATTGCATTAATTTTTAAGCCATTAGCCAAAATTATATTAAATGATGGGTTTTGCTGATTAATAATTTTATCATACCTATTTGCAATAGATTCTATAATCTTTAAAAATTCAATATTATCTTTCAAATATAAATCTGATTGAATTAACGCACCATTTTTTTCAATAAAAATACTATTAAAATTATAAGCAATAAGCTGGGAAATGTCTGGATTTGACTCAAAATATTCAAATAAATCAGTTGACATAGAAGGTGAAGTAGCTAATTCTTGGCTATCTTGAAAGTGAGAAGAAAATGAATAATCAAAAGTATTTTCTGATTCTTTCTTTGTATTTGCAAATGTTGACTTTGAAACAGCATCAGAATCAGATTTATTTTTTCTACTTAGTAATCTATTTTTTAATGACATTTTAAACTCTGTTAGTAATTTCTCTTGCTAGCTGTCTATAATTATCAGTTATGTTCGACGAAGAATTATGCTCTCTTAACGTAATTCCTTTATTTATAGACTCTATTACTGCTATATAATTATTTGGTATTTGCCAAAAAACAGGTCTATTTAGAGCTTTTTCAACATCTTCAATAGTATATCCTTCATTATTCAAGAAACGATTTAATACAATCTTCAATTTTGAGTCATCATACCCCATTTTATCAAATATATTCAAACATCTCTGACAATTCCTTAAAGTAGGAAGATTCGCAGTTGTTATCAACAAAATAAGATCTGAAAAATCAAGAACCGAGATAGTTTTGTTATCCAATATAGAACTATTATCTATAATTACGTATGCGAATGTTTTTTTCAAAACTTCTATCAATTTAATCAAATCACTTGCGCTTAGTTCTTCAACTTGTTCTCTAAATGGAGAATCAGCAAGTATGTAAAAATTTGGGGTTTTATATTGCTCAAGAGTGGCTAATAAAAAATCACCATCTGCTTTGTCAATATTATCAACAATATATTTAATATCATAATTAGGATTTATATCCAAAAAAGCAGTTATATCACCAAGATGCATGTTTAAATCGACTAAAACGACTTTTTCTTTTGTTGAATCAGCCAATTCCTTAGCAAGATTGACCGCTAAAGTAGTTTTTCCAAGTCCACCCTTATTAGAAAAAGTAGAAATAACTTTGGACTTTTCTCTTGTTTGAATATTTGTAGAAAATTCATCCGCAACTCTTTTAAATGCACCAATCAGTTCATCTTTAATAACCGGCTTGCCAAGAAAATCTCTGGCACCACCCCTAAGCGCTTCAACAACAAAGTTTGCATCCACATGATAGGAAGTAAGTATAAACTTACACCTATTTGTTTGCTTATTCTCAACTATATCATTTATTCTGGATAAATCATCCGTAACATCCACAATTAAAATAGTATTATCCACTTCTAATACGTCATTTATTGCCTGTTCAACATCAGAATATTTTGATATAGATATACTTTCAAACGCATCCTTAAGATAACTCTCTATCAATGCTTTTGAGACTTCTTCTTTATCTATAAGCTTAACTTGTATGTTGTTATAAATTTCCATCGAACTTATTTTACTATACTTAAATGTTTTTAGCCAGTGCAACAAAATGCTAAACGCTAATAAATCCTCTAAATGTATCGTTTAAATAAGACAAAATCACTCTATACTTCTATTATTATAGAATTAGGGCGTCTAGTATATGCAAAAGGTTCCAGTTGAAGATTTAGTAGAAAACAAGGTTCTTCCATACAATCTGTATGACGAAAGTGGAAGCAAAGTTCTCGACGCAGGGGATATATTAACTCCTGGCAAGTTAATGCAAGTTCAACAACTTGGAGATGTATTTAAAGACGAAAATGAAACACAAGAAGCAAAAAAATCTTCTAGTAAAATAGAATCAAGTTATGACGACGACTATGACTTTGAAAATTCTGGCGAAGATGAATTTCATTACGATGACCCGGAAACCCCATTAACTATAGACATTATTGACATTTCAAATTTTAAAAGCACACTAAATAAAAAAGCAAAGATTGATCCTGAAATGCAACTTAAATTCAAAGCATTTCATATTTATACTCTAAAGTCTATTGGCATAAAACCCCCTGCAGAAGTGGCTCAATTATATGCTCACCTGAGAGATAAAATAATTTCTGATATAATCCTTCGCCCCAATAATGTACATTACTTCTCTGAATTAAAATTGATGGGCGAATATAAGAACTGCCACCCTCTGAATGTAGCAATATTAAGCGGTTTTTTATCAGAAAGAATGGGTTTAAAAGAAGGCTTTATGAGTGATATCGTCCTTGGGTCTTTATTACACGATATCGGAAAAACTAAAATTCCCGAATCCATACTGGATCTTCCAACATTAACAGACAAAGAACAAAAAATAATTCAATCACATGCAAAAACCGGTTATAAAATGCTTAAAGAAGAATTCAAAATGTCTGAAAATATTTCAAAAATTGCACTGGAACATCATGAACATAGTAATGGGTCAGGATATCCTTATGGTAAATCAGGAGAATTTATCAGCGTAGAAAGCCAAATAGTCGGTGTCTGTAATCATTTTGATAATCTGATCTCAAACAAAACAAATACTAAAATACATAACTGTAGACAAGCGTTAAAAATAATGTTAGAACTTGGTTCTAAAAGATTCGCAGCTGACGCGTTATATACTTTTGTTCATATGTTAAGTTATAATGATATAGAGACACTTGAGGATTTAGCAATTTAATGAAAGCAATAGTTATTGGCGGAGGGTTAGCAGGCTCAGAAGCCGCTCTTCAGCTTGCAAAACAAAATATAGAAGTAGATCTATATGAAATGAGGCCCAATAAAACAACAGGAGCACATAAAACAGAAAAATTTGCTGAATTTGTCTGCTCAAATAGTCTTGGGTCCATCGACCCAACAAATGCAAGTGGTCAACTAAAAGCCGAAATGAGCATATTAGAGTCATATTTATTAAAAGAAATTATAAACAACCAAGTTCCCGCTGGTGGGGCTATAGCCGTTGATAGAGAAGGTTTTTCTGAAAAAATTACATCACTTATTGAAAATAACCCCAAGATAAAAGTTATCAGAAAAGAGATAACAGAAATACCAACAAATACTCCAACAATTATTGCTTCCGGTCCACTTACTTCTCCAGAACTATCTGAAAAAATTAGAGAATTTACAGGGGAACAACATTTGTATTTCTTTGACGCTATTGCACCGATAATAGAAAAAGAAAGCATAAATTTTGACAAAGCCTTTTATCAAAATAGGTATGAAAAAGGTGATGATGACTATATAAATTGTCCTATGAATAAAGAAGAGTATGAAAATTTTTATAACATTCTATCAACTAGTGAAAAGATTGAATTAAAAGAATTTGAAAAAGAAGCAAAATTTTTTGAATCTTGCCTTCCGATAGAGGTTATTGCCTCAAGGGGAATAGATACATTACGATTTGGTCCATTGAAGCCAATTGGGCTTATTGATAAACGAACAAACGAAAAAAGTCATGCGGTTGTGCAACTTAGACAAGACGACAAAGCTGCAACCTTGTATAACCTAGTAGGTTTTCAAACAAATTTAAAATGGGGCTCCCAAAAAGAGCTTATACATTCCATTCCTGGCCTCGAGAATGCCAATATTGTTAAATACGGGGTTATGCACCGAAACACTTTTATAAATAGTCCCAAAACAATATACCAAACCCTACAATCAAGAAAAAATCCCAATATATTTTTTGCAGGCCAAATAACAGGAACTGAAGGATATACAGAATCTATTGCATCTGGCCTATTGGCGGGAATAAACATGGCAAAATTCATTATGGGCGAACCGCTTTTAACTTTACCATCAGAAACTATGCTAGGAGCATTAACAAGTTACATTTCTTTTGAAGGGCACAAATCTTTCCAGCCGATAAATTCTAATTGGGGGATTATTAAAGAAATGCCTATGGATAGAAAAATCAAAAAAAATAAGAAACTTAAAAATGAACTCTTGTCTAAAAGGGCATCTGAAACACTAACAACTTTTCTCAACAGCAAAAATTAAACTGATTTTATCAGTTCATATAGTAACTGTTGAAAATTATCTTTAACCTTTTCCGCTGTCTCAATAACTTCATCATGAGAAAGAGGAGAGTCACTGACTCCTGCCGCATAGTTAGTTAAGCAGCTAATGCCTAAAACCTTTATATCACAATAGTTTGCAACAATTGCTTCAGGCACCGTAGACATTCCAACAGCATCTGCACCTAGCATTCTGAACATCTTTACTTCAGCTGGGGTCTCATAACTTGGTCCTGTCGTCGCAACATAAATACCTTCTTTAATATTTATACCAAGATTTTTAGCTATATTTTTAGCAATTACCCTCAATTTTGAATTATAAATATCACTCATATCAGGGAATCTAACACCCAAAGAAGCATCATTTTTTCCAATTAGAGGATTTGTTCCAAGAAAGTTTATGTGATCTTTTATTATCATCAAATCTCCGGGTATAAAGTCCTTATTGGCCGCCCCTGCAGCATTTGTTACAATTAGAGTGTTAACACCAAGCTTCTTCATAACTTTTACAGGATAAGTCAGTGCTTCCATCGAATACCCTTCATAAAAATGGTATCGCCCCTGCATCATAGCCACTTTCTTGGAATCTATAGTAGAAAATACAAGCTGTCCTTTATGTCCTTCAACATTAGACGACTGAAATCCCGGAATATCATTATACGAAATAGATTCTCCGCTAAATTTATCAGCAAATTCTCCTAAACCCGAACCAAGAATTATACCTATTTCAGGAACAAAATCACCTATTTTAGATTTTATAAAATCTATTGATTGTTGCATTGAAGCCCCCTATTTTAGCAAGAAGTGAAAACCAACCATCATAAAAATACCCATAAACCAGCAGTAATAAGCAAAACATTTCATAGAATGTTTTCCCAAAAACTGCAAAAAGTATTTTATACAAAAATAACTAACAACCGCAGAAACTAAAAAGCCAATTAAGATAGCTGTCCAATCAAAAGAAGCAATCTGACTTGGAGAAAATTCCAATATTGGAAAGAAAATCGAAGTTCCCATTATAATCAAAATACTTAATAAGAAAGAATACCTGGCACTTGTCACTCTATCTAGCCCAAGCAACAACCCAGCACTAATTGTGCTACCAGATCTTGATATACCAGGAAAAGCAGCAAGTCCTTGAACAACACCGATTAAAAGTGCTTCTTTTAACCCCACCTTTTCTATTTTTTTGATTTTCTTAGAAATAATATCACTAAGGAATAAAATCCACCCCGTTGCAAAAATAAAACCACCAACAATTGATGGGCTACCCACTAACTTTTCTGAGATATCTTTCAATGGAAATGCAACTGCTACGGTACAAATTGTTCCTATTAACAAATAGAATGACAGCTTTACTCCACTTGAAGAAAAGTCTTTTTTTATAAAGGCATCCCTTAAATCCACACAAATAGCAGATAAATCTTTTTTAAAATATATCAAGACAGCAATCAAAGATCCAACATGTAAAACTATATCAAAAAAAACTTCCTGTTGTCCGGTAATTAGTACTTCATGCCCACAAAATGCTTTACAAAGACTAGAAATAAACACCAAATGACCAGAACTTGATACTGGTAAAAATTCTGTTAGTCCTTGAATAATCCCCATAAGTATAGATTGTAATATAGCCATAAACCCACCTACTCAAAATATGAAGCACAAGCATTAACTGTTTCCCAAACGGACACTTTAGTGACCTGAGGAACAGTTTTTCTCAACTCTTCATATATATATTTTGATATTCTCTCACTACTTGGACTTGCGGTCTTAAATGCATCCAATTCATTTATATCACAATGATCAAGCAGATCTAAAACTTTATTTAATTCCTTTTTTAAAATTTTAAAATCAATAAGAAGATTTGATTTATCTAACTTTTCACCTTGTGCGTAAACTTCAACTTTCCAGTTATGCCCATGCTGATTTTCACACTCGCCATCATAATTCAATAAATGGTGAGCTGCAGAAAATGAACTTTCAACTTTTATTTCAAACATTATTTTTTCCTGTCTCTCTTACACAATACTTATTGTGCTATATAAGTTTTTCTAATTGTTCAATTAATGCTTGATTTTTTTGAGCAAATTCTTTGCCTCTTGCTTCAATAGCTAGTTTTAATATCAATGGAAGATTTAAAGCTTTACCTTCAGCAAGTTTTTCACAATAATATTGTTCAAAATTATTAGGGATTCTCAATGTCCAATTTCCATTGCCAGAAGTTCCCGGTCTATTATAAACATCATAAACGCCCAAGAAATCAGTAAAGAAAATTTGAATATTTTGAGCCTTACAAGCAAACATTTCAACAAATTTTGCTTGAGTTAAAAAGGCTGCATCTTTAGATAATTTTACAGCAATTTCCTCTCTTTCTTCCTCAGTAGCATCCAACCATAAATCTTCTGCAAGATTTTTACCATTTAGGTATCCCTCATGAGTATTTACAGTTTGTGCTGCCCACATAGAAATAGGCTCATTATCATGAGTTCCAACCATCACCCAGGTTCTATCAGTAACATTTGATCCTCTGTATGGATGTTCAGGTTTTTCAGGAACAACAAATTGAGTCAATCTCATTCCCTGTAAATCATATTCTTTCATGACAGATTCAACTGGATAAGTAAGTGTGCCTAGATCTTCACAAACAATTGCATCTTTATCAAGACCAACCTCTTGTGCAGCACCAATAACAATTTTTTCTACGAGTGCTCCATATTTTTTAATTTGCTCTTCAGTAAGTTTTTTTATTCTTTTTTCTTTATCTGCTTCTACTTCAAAATTCAGATCGTCCATAGTTGCAATTGCAAACCTTGATAAGAAAGGATGCTCGGGAGAAGAATATAGCCTACCAGCTCCTTCTTCTATTTTCGGTTTTTTACCAGCTTTATACACCCAAGGATCAATCAAGCCAACTATATGGTCGATTCTAACTCCACCAGGGTTTTCTTTAAACATTTTCTTAAACAATGCCTTCATCAGTTCCCCACCTTTTCCAAGAGAACCATCTTCGTTAAACATTGTTTCTGGATTTACAACAGGAAATCCCCACGATTGACCATCTTCTGAAAAATAATCAGGAGGACAACCCAACATCCAACCATCTAAAAATAGCGATTGATATGCCCAAGTATCCCTATCAGAGAAAGCAACTTGTCTATCAGCAATCATTTTTAAGTTCTTTGAAAGCGCATATTTTTTAGCTTTTTCATTTTGAACAGAAATAACAAACTGACAGAATGTATAAAAATCTATAACCTCAACATATTTTGCTTCAATTTGAGACTTTCTTTCAGTGAAAGCCTTTTTCTCTTCATCATTTTGCGGATTCAAAAGCCTTTTGTCTACATCATTAGACCAATTTGGCCAATAGTCATTTCCATTTTCAATAGATAATGCCTCATAAAGAGCATCATTTTCTAACCAGAATGAGTTTTCTTTTTTAAATTTATCAAAAGCCACAGATAGTCTAATATGCTTTGTAACCTTAAATTTATTAAAAGCTTCTTTTAGAGCCTCTTCTTGTGCTTCAAAAATATATGAATATGCTGTTTTATTAACATCTTTATTTGGATTATTATCAACAACTTTCCTATAAGTTTCTTCAGAAAGTATGCATTTCCATTCCTTTGTAGTTAGTTGTTCCAAATCAATAAACAAAGGATTATTTGAAAAAATCGTACCCGTATATGGAGAAGAATCTATTGCTTTTGTTTTCCCGCTAGGACCGACTTGAATTGCAGTAAATATATCACTTAAAAAGTCCATTAAATTTTGTGCAGCAATTGAATTTGTTGTACCAAAACCAGTGTTTTTTCCCAATTCTGAAGGGAAGCTATTTGCATGAGCAATAAAGGCCATTTGCTTTTTACCCAAAACTTTTAGAGCTTTTGCCACGGCTTTTTTTGTTTCTGTATCAAAACAAGTCTCTTTTCTCTCTAAACAACTCACCACATTCCGATCCTTATTAATCTAATACGCTATTAGCAAAATTGTACCACTTACTTATTATTTTTTATATAAGCACTAAAGCTTGTTTAAAAGATGTTTACAATTAATCAAGAGCGCTCGTATCAAGCAGTTTTTTCACATCTGAAATTATTTGCTTATGAATCTCTTTTACAGAAGAGGTTCCATTAATAGAAATAAACCCGTGTTTTTGTTTCATTGTTTGATATTCTTCCAAGCACTTACCCTGATAAATTTGGAAACTCTTATAAAAGTCTGAGCTTAACCCTATATCCCTGCCAGACTCCCAATAGTCAAGACCACTTGTTCCAATTATTCTTTTCAATAATGTTTCAATAGGAACATCCAAATAAAATACTAAATCTGGTTTTGGAGCGTAACTATATAATTTTTCTACCCACTCAGCATTATGCCCACGAACAACATCTCTTGCATATGCGGTGTATGTATATCTATCCAACAAAACAACAAAACCAGCCTTAAGTGCCGGCAAAATAGTTGTCTCTAGTCTATCTGCAAAGTCCGCAGCATATAGAAGGCTAAATGTTGTAGCATTGAGCAAGTTTCTATCTTTAGCATTGTCAATGGCATCAGCAATAAACCGCGAAGTCTTCCACTCACTCACCATAGCACCATAAGACTGATCTTCTATCCATCTTTTCAAAAGTTCTATTTGGGTAGATTTTCCAGACCCATCTGTTCCTTCAATTACAATAAGAAGACCCTTATATCCATGTTGTGATTTATACTTTTCCATTTATAAAATAATCCCCTTTTGAGCAAGAATTTTTTTTACCTGTTCTCTAAAAACAATTTGTTTTGAATGAATAGAGTCTCTGGCGTCAACATCTACGAGATTATACTCGGATACCATTTTTTTATATTCAGCATTAACTCGACTTTGGAATATAGAGTAACTTTCATAAGGATCATTGCTTAATTTTAGATCCATACCTGCTTCATAAAATTTCGGGGAACGATTAGAACAAATTCTCTCCAAGGACACATCAACTGGAACATGAAAAAACACAGCAAGGTCAGGCTGTACTGCAAAACCATACATATTTCTTACCCATTCAGCATCTACGCCTCTTGCAACATCTCTTGCAAAAGCTGTATAAACATACCTATCCGCCAACACAATAAATCCAGCCTTAAGAGCAGGGATAATAACTTGCTCAAGCCTATCTGCAAAATCTACCGCATGAAGCAAGCTGAAGGTTCTTGGACTCAATAAATTTTTCTTTTTGGCCAGTTTCGTAGTTTGAGAAATCAAGTCAGATGAATTCCACTCAGTAAAAATCACATCTTGCTTAAGAGATTTTAGCCAATCCCTTAAAATTATCAACTGGGTCGACTTGCCGGAACCATCTATACCTTCAACACATATCAACGTGCCTTTTAGGTTGTGTGGGCTCAAAAATCTCAACCAAAATTCCTCATTAAAGTGTAAACATCATTCAATTATGCCATATTTTTCATGCTCAATCAAGCAAAAACAACTTAATTAATTATATTATTATGTATTTTATACAACAACCTAATATGTTCATCGCTAGAATATTTTAAAATTTTTTGAAATTCATCTTTAACATAACTGACATTTTTAAATTCATCAAAGTTAAAAAGTTCTTTTATTTCAATATTAAGAGCTAATGCCAGTTTTTCGATGGTATCAAAAGAAGGATTTGAGCCAGCTATTTCAAGTTTAGAAAGATGATTTGTGCTTATTCCAATCATCTCTGAAAGTTTTTCTTGAGTGAATCCTCGCTTTAGTCTTAACACTTTTATTTTTTTTGCAAAATATTCAAGATTAGTATTCATAAAATCACTTCCTAATTTATTAAATACTACAGTCAAATATTCCCTCCTTAAATTGCTTGACATGATTATTTTTATATGCAAAATAATCATGTTGTGATTATGAGAAAAGGGGGAAATTAATGTATTTAAGTATAGAGTTCAAAAAGATATGGAAAAAAATAGCAAACAACGAAAATATAAGCATTTTAAGGTACGGTGATGGAGAGAGAGCAATAATGACAGGAAAATCGGTTATTGCACAAGAGGGTTGGAGATCACCAAATTATATAGGAAAGCTAGGTAACGACCTATTAAAAACGTTAACCCTAAAAGGGAAAAATTTATACCACGGGATTTCTTGTCCCTGCTGCGACAGAGCTGCTTTTTTTTGGTACAAAACAAGAATTCATAACCAAAACATAACTTTTGCTAATTTATTTATTAACACTAACTACATAAAGTTTAGACAAGAGTTTGAAAAAATAACCAGAAAAGTCATATTTATAGGCAACAAAAATGCGGAAGGCAAAAGAATAGGCAACTTAAATATAATCAAATCCTATTACGTACCAGATGATTGCTTTGATTTTTGGGACAAAGAAGGAGAAAGCCTCTTGGAAAACATAAAAAAAGATTACGGTAATTTGAATAATTTACTCTATGTGATTTCAGCTGGTCCATTATCAGAAGTAATCATTGCAGAATTATATAAAAACAATCCCAATAACTCATATATAGATTTTGGCTCAGCCCTGGATGAGTATATACATGTAATAAAAACACGGCCCTATATGTTTAAAAATACAAAGTTTGCTCAGTCAGATTGCACAATGTCAGAAGAAGAAAGAAAAGAATACAACATAACAGTCGTATTAAGCGCTTATAAACGAATTAAAAACCTGGAACAACAACTTAAGGCAATAGAAAATCAAACAATAAAGCCCGCCGAAATCATATTATTCCAAGATAAAATAGAAGATGGAGAGGAAGAAACAATTTCAAGCAGCATACAACAACGAATTAATAAGACAGAAAAGAGTGAAAAAAATGTTGGCTGCTGGGGCAGGTTCATATTCGCAAAACAAGCTTCTTCTGAATTAATTTGCATATTTGACGACGACACTATTCCTGGTGAGAGTTGGCTTGAAAACTGCTTTTGTGAGATGCAAAAAAAAGAAGGCTTATACGGAACAATTGGAATAATAATGAAAAAACCAAAAACCTATCCAAGTAAACAAATGATAAGGATTGGATGGGATAGCAGTAATAAAAAAACAACACAAGTAGATTTTGTAGGACATTCATGGTTTTTCAAAAAGAAATGGTTAGATGGTTTTTTTGAATCAACCAAAGACCTTCAAGAGCTAAAAATTGCAGGAGAAGACATGGGTTTCTCTGCCCATCTACAGAAAAAAGGAATAAAAACATTTGTTCCTCCACATCCACTCAAAAATAGAAACTTATGGGGTTCTATTCCCGAAATAGCAACAAAACTTGGAACAGAAAACAGCGCTATTTCATCTAGTGAGTCAAACCTAAATAAAATGACACTTGCTATGAATAAAATTTTAAATAATGGGTTTATTCCACTTATAAAAAGTAACCCCCTCAAAACGGCCCTGATGTTTCATGGAATGAAATCAATAAATTTTATTGTTAGACTTTTTACTCCCAAAAAGTATCGATACAAAACATTGTTAAAACTTAGGGGATATATATGTGGATAAAGCAAAAAAAAACCGACTGAAGCCGGTTAAGTCTACCACATATTAGAGAGAGGAATTAGAGAGAGAGAAGTCTTATAAATCTTTTTTGTTTCCTCTACTTTCTATATTCCACAAGATTTATTTTTATAACAAACACTTGAATTCTTATTTACATTTCGTTACAAACTATATTTAATCCAAAATTTGCATTTAAAAAGCCGGAAGTAATACTTCCGGCTTTATCTTTATTATCTAAAAACCTACTTGCTTAAAGCAGCTTCCGCTTGATGAACACAAGTTACAACATTATTGACAACTATTTTTTGCTCTTCTTCTGTTAACTCAGGGAACATAGGAAGAGACATAACAAGTTTAGTATCTTCTTCTGTGTAAGGAAGTGCTCCTTCCTTAACACCCAAATATTCATGAACTTTTTGCAAATGTAACGGCACTGGGTAATAAATCATAGCACCAATTCCCGCTTCTTGAAGAAGTTTATGAACAGCATCCCTATTTTTGACTTTCACTGTATATTGATGATAAACACAATATGTATCATCTAACTCTTTTGGCGTTTCAATTTCAGAATATTTAGAAAACAGCTCATTATATCTATACGCATTTTCTCTTCTTTTTGAATTCCACTCGTCAATATAATTAAGTTTAATTCTCAAAACCGCAGCCTGAATTTCATCCAAACGGCTATTTACACCGATTTCATCATGATAATACCTCACAGCACCACCATGGTTTCTCAAGGCAACAACTCTATCTTTTATATATGTGCTATTAGTGGTAAACATACCTCCATCACCCATACCACCTAGGTTTTTCGTAGGGAAGAAGCTAAAACACCCAACATCACCAAATGACCCAACTTTTTTACCTTTATAAGTAGCGCCGATAGCCTGACAACAATCTTCAATAACGTATAAATTATAGCGTTTTGCAATATCCATAATTATATCCATATCACAAGGTTGGCCATACAAGTGAACCGGAATTATGGCCTTTGTTTTTGGAGTAATTGCTTTTTCTATAGCTTTAGCATCAATATTAAATGTATCTTTATCGATATCAACAAAAACAGGCTTAGCACCAACAATTCCAATAGCTTCTGTTGTTGCAACAAAAGTAAATGCAACTGTGATAACTTCATCACCAGCTCCAATATCTAATGCTCTTAGAGCTAAGTGAAGAGCATCCGTTCCAGAGTTTAAGCCCAAAGAGTGTTTAACTCCAACATAAGAAGAAAACTCTTCTTCCAGTGCCTTATTATGCTTTCCTAGAATATAAGAACCAGATTTTAGAACTTCTAAAACCTCTTTTTCTACCTCTGCACCAATTTGCTCATACTGTCTTTTTAAATCTAGAATAGGAATCATACCAACTCTCCTCTTTTAATATCCATAACAAAAGTGTAGCATATCAAGAAAGTGCCTTTATAAAATCTTTATAAAGGCACTAGTAATTTTAAATTAAAATTCTATATCTGTTTATCCAGCAAGCCACCTATGCTGGTAGATAATATTGGTGGCATTTCTGGTCTGTAGTCCAAATAATCCATTCCAGTTGGTTCCATTTTTGGACATTTTTTCTTTAAAGCAGTCATTGCATCATTTATAAATAAATCAAGAGCCTTTCCCTCTTCATCTGACAATCCCGCACAAGCTTTCTCTAAAGCCTTGTCGGCAAACCCTTGTTGAGCTTCTTTTGAATGAGAAACCTGATTAAAAACTTTAGTCATAACATTAAATCCATTAATTTGCATAAATTTTTCTCCTTTTAAAACAAGTATTACCTTGTTGCTATATTGTTTTTTAATATAATTCTTAAAACCCCAGCTCCTGCACCCACAATAGATGCCATGCCAATAATTTTCTTTAAAGATTTAGAATTTTTATACTCTTGAACTGAAAATTCGCAAATATCATCAGCCAATTTTATACTTCGTTCTTTTATAAAGAATTTTTCAGAAAATTTATCACCTAACGAAAATAGTCTTTTCTTATTTTTATAAAAATCAACACCGATTCCATCGGCATCGAAAGCATCTTTGGAAAAAATTAAAAAGGCATTATGTCCCTTTTTTACTTTATTAAATATTTTCAAAACACCATCATTATTTACGATTTCATATTTAGCTTTAATTGCCCCAGAGACTCTTTCGCCATTTGCTGAATATTCTTTAGCAATATCTAAGATGTCTCTAGTGTTTTTCTTAAATTTATAAACATCAAGTTCCCTTGTAACAACAGAAGCTGAAACCGCAACAGCAGTACCTGAAAGAATGTTAGTCAATAATGGTCGAGTTTCACAAGAATTCAATGTCATACCTTTAATAATTATAAAATATATAAACAACAAGTACTCTAAAAAAAATTATTGCTACTAACAACCTAATTATTAACAAATTAAATTTAAAATTTTATGTTTTTGAAAGGTTATCATCTTTATAAACACAAGCAGAAATAGCATCCATAAGCCTTACTACTTGGATTATATCTACCGAAAAACAGGATTGAAGCTTGTTACTTAACTTAGGAATTATAACTTTTTTGAAGCCCAATTTTTGAGCTTCCATAATTCTTTTTTCAATATTATTTACTGACCTTATTTCGCCCGACAAACCTATTTCCCCAATAATAACTGTATCAGGACTAACAATAACATCTCTTGCGCAAGTTGCAATGGCCAACGCTATACCCAAATCGGCAGCAGGTTCATCTATTTCAACACCGCCAATTATATTTACATAAACGTCATGCTTGCTTAGGTTTAAACCTATTCTTTTTTCTAAAACAGCCAATATTTGTAAAACTCTATTATACTCTACACCGATAGACACTCTTCGAGGTGACGCATAAGAAGTAGTGCCAACCAATGCCTGAATCTCAACCAACAAAGATCTTGTTCCTTCATTAGTGGCAATAATTACACTTCCTGGGGTAATGTTTTTTGTTCTGTCTTGCAAGAATAATTCACTTGGGTTAATCACCTCTACAAGACCAGAATCCACCATATTAAAAACACCAACTTCATTTGTGGAACCAAAACGATTTTTATTACACCTCAAAAGCCTATATGATTTATATTTATCACCTTCAAAATAAACAACCGTATCAACCATATGCTCTAATACTTTAGGACCCGCGATATTACCATCTTTTGTAACATGCCCGATAATTATGACTGTGATATTTCTTGTTTTTGCAATCTCCATAAGGCTATTTGTACACTCTCTTATTTGAGAGACGCTACCAGCTCCACTGGTAATATTTTGAGTATAAACAGCTTGAATACTATCTATAACTAGAACCTCTGGCTTAACTTCATCAATCTGATTTTTAATACTTTCAAAATTCGTTTGCGAATACACATATAAAAGATCCGAATTAACATTCAGTCTCTGCGCTCTAAGCTTTATCTGCAAACTTGACTCTTCTGCACAAACATACAAAAGCCTTTTTCTTGACTCACAAATTGCCTTACTTGTCTGCAAAATCAAAGTTGATTTACCAATCCCAGGATCACCAGCAAGTAAAACCATTGAGCCTTGAACTAATCCATTACCAAGAACCCTATCAAATTCTTCAAAACCGGTAGAAAACCTTATTGAATCTGTAATTTCTATTTCATTAATGAGGCAAGGTGGGGTGCCCTCTTTCAAAAAAACGCTTTTTTCACCCTTCTTTATCTCTTCAATTTCTTCAACAAAACTAGCCCAGCTTGAACATTCGGGACATTTTCCCAAAGGTTTAGGGGTTTCATAGCCACAGGATTGACATATCCATTTTGTTTTAATTTTTGCCAAAAGACAAACCTCACCCAACATATATTATTTACTGTGAAAAAATTATAACATACCAGTGTTGTTATTTTTCTAATTTTTCTTTTCTTAAATTAACAAGAGTCGCTTTCTTATCAAGTTCAACAACTACTTTTATAACAATTTGTGCCAAAAGTATTAAAAATGAATTTGTGCCAGGCGTTGTGGACATTGTAACTTGTGGTTTTTCTATCTTTAAACTATTTTTTGCAAAATTTTCTTGCGTATCAAAAAACATTTTAATTCCAACCCTATAATCATTAGAAATGCTTCCCAACTCTTCTTTAAAGGCTTTTGCAGGAAACTCATCTGAACTTGTTATTTGAATATTAACTTCTTCCTTTGAGACTTTGAAAAGAGATACCTGAATGTTCCCAAAATTTTGAGTAGAAATCAAGATAGTCACTGAATCATCACTATCTTCACCATTTTTTACCTTTGCCGCTGAAACATTTAGGTCAAACTCTACAGCCCCATTCAACGAAAACCAGGGTAAATATAGTAACATAGTATTTTTAATGGCAGAATTATCAGGATTAGAAGCCCCTGGAATACAAGCATTTATTAATTTAGTAAGTTCTTTCATATCACTTGACTTAAGAGCTGATCCTAGCTGATTATAATTAGCCACCATTTGAAAAAGCTTACTCAAGGCTTCTTTTCCATTTTGCTGCATATATGCAAGCAATTTAGAAACATCAATATTTTGTGCTAAAAGAAGATTAGTCAGATCAGATGTTGTTAGCATTTGAGTAGCTGAAGAATTAGACATCATCATTAAAAATTCTTTAATATCTTTAGGTAAGGAAAACAATTCTTGCAAAACTAAGCATCTTTCCAGAGTGTTCATCCTGGCCATTTGCATCGTTTCTTGATAAATTTGTTGCTGAATGGCATTTGAATTAGACGCAGCCGAGCGCACAATATTAACTGCTTCTTGAGCAACCTTTGTAGCTGTCTCAAAACCAGACGACCCTGCTTTTGCCCCTGAGTTTGTACCGGTTGCAAAATTCAAAAACCTATTTACAAATTGCCCAATATTCATTTCGCTCATGAAAAATTTACCATTTTATTTAATTATTAATGATTTTATTGAAAAACACATGGTTTTAAAGATGTATTTTATATATCAAACAAGCTCATGCTCATGATGTGCAAGGTTTTCCATTAACATTTTTAATAATAAGCACCACAAAGGATTCCAATTTCTACAAATATAGTATATAATTATATTAAGAAGTGTAAAAACTTCTCTTTCCCAAGCGACAATGGTTGCCTTATAACAATTCAAAAAGTGGTGATTTTATCATGTCTTTTGATTTTAAAGGTCCAAGTTTTAAACCTATGATTCAAGAAGCACAGCACATGCAAAACAATGGTGGTGGCGGAAATTTAGGTTATTTTAAACGAGAACAAAAAGAAGAAGAAAAGAAAAAAAACGAAAGCATTGATGTTTTTGGAGAAGAAGAAAAAGATTCATTTGAATATCACTTAGAAGAAGAAAACAAAAGCTTTGATCTGTCATCAATAAAAAAATGGTTTTTTAACCTAATAAAAAGAATTAAAAAAAATTCAGAAAAACATAAAAATCCTTTTGAACAGAATATCAATCCGTAACAGATTTTGTAGCTTTTTGAATGGATTTTTTAGCTATATTTAAAAGATTTATGATTTCTTCATTGGTAATTATATATGGTGGAATAAAATATATTATATGATCAAGGGGCCTTAAAATAGCACCCAACTTTAATGCTTCATCATAAACCTTTTTTCCTATTCTCAATTTAGAATCAAACTTTTCTTTTGTTTCTTTATTTTTAACAAGTTCTATAGCTGCTACCATGCCTGTGTAGCGAACGTCACCAACAAAGTCTAAATCTCTAAATTTATCCAATTCTTTATGAAAAAACTCTATTTTTGGCTGTAAATTTTCTATAATATTTTCTTCTCTAAAAATTTTCAAATTCTCAACAGCAATACTTGCAGCTAAGGGGTTTCCTGTAAAACTATGTCCATGATAAAAAGTTTTATAAGTATCATAATCATCATAAAAAGCATTAAAAATCTTATCCGTTGTCAAAGTTGCAGCTAATGGCAAATATCCTGCGGTAATACCCTTCGCAAGACAAACCATGTCTGGCGTGATATCAGCATGCTGATATGCAAACATCTTTCCTGTACGCCCAAAGCCCATAGCAACTTCATCATCAATTAAAAGAATCTCGTACTTATCACAAAGCAACCTCAATCTAGACAAAAACTCAGGCGGATACATTCTCATCCCACAAGCACCCTGAACTAGTGGTTCAACAATAATTGCGGCAATTTCTTCATTGTGCTCTTTAAAAATATCTTCAACAGAATTTATACATTCAATATCACAAGTTCTGTTACACAATCCCTCTGGGCACCTATAACAATAAGGGCTCTTTGCCTTAAAAATTTCAAATAAAAGTGGTTTAAAAACTTTATAAAATATATCTACCCCACCAACAGAAACCGCGCCAAGTGTATCTCCATGGTATGAGTGATCAAGAGCAACAAACTTCTGCTTATTTGGTTTACCCACCTGTGCCCAATATTGAAAAGCCATTTTTAAGGCAACTTCTGTTGCAGTGGAACCATTATCAGAATAAAAAACCTTAGTTATATCAGGAGCACTGACTCGAACAAGTTCTTCAGCCAATTCAATAGCGGGGATATGAGAGAATCCCGCAAGTAAAACATGTTCAATTTTTTTTACTTGTTCACACAGTGCATTGTTAAGCCTTGGATTTGAATGCCCAAGAGTATTAACCCACCAGGAAGCAATTGCATCTATATATTTATTACCATCAACATCATATACATAAATCCCTTCTCCTCGTTCTATAATTATAGGATCCTCTTTCTCAAAATCCTTCATTTGAGTATCAGGGTGCCAGACATATTTTTTATCTTTTTCAATTAAGTCTTGTTTATTTATCATTATCCAGTGCCTTAGCAATTATGTTCAACCCATTAAATATGGCCTTAACATTGGCTTTAATTGTACTTTCATCTTTTCCTCTAGAAATTACAACTTCGCCGTTAGGTGATTCAAAATGAATAATTGTCATAGCTGTTGCCCCAGCACCAAGAATTTCTTCATCCAATGCTTTTTGTTCATAGTGAAGAAGTTTATGCCCAAAACCAGCTTTATCTAATGCCTTCAAGCAAGCATCTAATGGACCATTCCCCTCTCCAGTAACATCATATTCCTTATCATGATGATTAAATTTTAGTTGGAATTTACCTTCTGCAATTTTTTCAAGTTCAAGAAGTTTAAAAGGTCCCTTAACATTAAATACTTCACTGAAATATATATCTATAATATTTCTAGTTGGTAATTCCCCTACTTTTTCAGCTGCTTCTTTAACAAATGGAGTAATTCTAACTGCTTCTTGAATTGCAATAGGATATCCGGCTGAAGAAATAATTTCAAATACGGCAGTCTTACCTGACTGAGAAGTAAACCCAAGCTTTTCGTCATCTTTTCTTCCTATTAAAGATGGATGAATAGGTCTATATGCACCTTTTTCCATATCTTTTGTTTTCACTGCACCATCTTGATGAATTCCGCTTCTATGAGCCAATGCATCAGGCCCAATTAGAGCAGCTTTCTCATAAACCGGGACTTTGGACATCTCGGCAACAGTAAGTGCCAATTCATAAATTTTTTCAAGATTCAAAGGAACATCAACTCCCGAATTATGAAGAGCTATAGCAACTTCATAAAGATTAGTGTTTCCTGCCCTTTCTCCCAAACCATTTAAACAACATTCAAGCTGTACAGCGCCTGAAAAATAGCTTTCGACAGTAGCAGCTGTTGCCATACCAAGATCATTATGGCAGTGAACTGAAATTGTTATATCTCTTGGTATAGACGCGTACACTTTCTCAACCAAGTCAACAAATGTCTTAATTCTTGTCCTTTCAACCGTATTTGGTAAATTAATAACCGTAGCACCAGCCTTAATAACTTTTTTTATTGAATCGATTACAAAATCTAAATTTTCCATGCAATCCCCAAAGTGCTCCACTGAAAACTGCACCTCTCCTCTTTTGCCAATTGTTTTTTTTGCAAAGTCAACCGCAGCTACAGCAATATTTTGAACCTCATTTGGCTTTTTATTTAAAACATATTTCATATTAAATGGACTCATTGCAATAAATGTATGGATCCTAGGCTTGTTGGCAACACTTATTGCTTCAGCAACTTTTATTATATCCCCCTCAACAGCTCTTGCCAAGCCAGAAATAACCAGATTGTCAGGTGCAATTTTAGCCAAATAATTACAAGCTTCAAAATCCATATCGGACGCGGCAGAAAATCCAACTTCAACTCCCTGAACACCGAGTTCGACCAGATGGTTAAAAATTAACTCTTTTTCTTTTGTATTCCATGGCTTTTTCAGTGACTGATTACCATCTCTTAAAGTAATATCATAAAAAAATGGTCGTCTTGTCATGTTTCACCTCGTATAAGTAACTATCTTAAAAATTAAAGTTTAATTATTATAAACTAAAAATGCTTTATTAGACAATTTGGCAAATTATTAATAAAATCAGAACACAGAGTGAGAAGAAATGAACAGAAGTAGTTAAAATGATGAAAAAAACATTTTTATGGAATTTTTTATTTTTGATTGTAATTTTAGTTATATTAGAAGTGACAGCTTATACAATAGAGTCTTATAAATATAGCCATTTACCATATTCTGCTGCAAACAAATTTCACTTTATAGTTTATCCCTTTAAACTAAAAACCTTTGACGAAGAATATGCAATTATAAAAAAAGCAGAGCCTGAAAACTCTTTAAGACAGCCGATTGGTATTAAATACACGAAGCGACCCATTATATTATTTGGTTGTTCTTATACTTGGGGAAGCGGTTTAAAACAAACCCAACGTTTCCAGTATAAACTAGCACAATTCACAAAAAGACCGGTTTACAACTTTGCGTTCCCTGCTTGGGGAGTTCAACACATGTTGTATATTCTTCAAAATGAAAAGAGTTTAGAAAACATTAAGAATCCAGAGTATGTAATTTTTACCTTTTTCAGTGATCATCCATATAGACTCAATACTTTTAGTTTTAATACACCCGACAACTTTTTTTATTTAAAATACAAAATGGACCATGGTAGACTTATTCAAGATAAACCTATTTTTCCATTTTTATACAATTTTTATATTACTAGATACATACAAAGGGGCTGTTGGAATCAAAAAGTCTCTAACGCAAAGAACAATAACGAAGTTTTTGAATTAATAAAAAAGCACTTCATCGAGTCTAAAAAAATTATAGATAGAAAATATCCAGGAACTAAGTTTGTCATTTTAATGTACGATGAAACAAATTGGTACATAGATACTCCAAGATGGCAAGAACTGGAAAAGCAAGGTTTTATTATTCTGCATACAGATAAAATTACCGGTAAACATATTGCGCAACAAGAATATAAATTAATAGACGGGCACCCAAACGAGAAAGCATGGGACTTTGTTGTCCCTGCTATGGCAAAGGCATTAAAAATATGATTGTTTATAATAAATTGACAATGACAAGAATTACGTTTTAAAATAACAAGGTTTTCGTCCAAAGATAGGTTTAAAATAATGATTGAAAGATATACAAGGGAAGAAACAGGAAAAATATGGGATTTAAATCAAAAATTCCAATACTATCTTGATGTAGAAATTGCTATTTGTAAGGCATATAATAAATTAGGACAAATACCAAATGAAACTCTAAAACAAATTATAAACAAAGCTTCATTTTCCATTAGCAGGATTGACGAAATAGAAAAAGAAGTAAACCATGATGTGATAGCCTTTTTAACAAATGTAAATGAGAATGTTGGAGAAAATTCCAGATATCTCCACATGGGAGTCACAAGTTCTGACGTTATAGATACTGCACTGGCTCTACAAATCAAAGATGCCAGCAAAATAATAAAAAACGATCTTGAAATTTTAATTGAAACAATTAGAGAAAAAGCAAAAGAACATAAAGGTACTATTTGTATAGGACGCTCGCATGGCGTGCATGCAGAACCAATGACCTTTGGGGTTAAGCTTTGTAATTGGATAGACATATTTGAAAGAAATTTAAGAAACTTTAACCAGGCATCAGAAGAAGCAATGATAGGACAGATTTCAGGTCCAGTTGGAACTTACAGCAATATTGATCCACAAATAGAAATCCTTGCCTGTGAAGAACTTGGCTTAAAACCAGCTAAGATTTCAACACAAGTAATAGCAAGAGACATTCATGCTCAATATCATCAATCGCTTGCACTCATTGCGTCAATTATAGATCAAATAGCAATAGAGTTAAGACATTTGCAACGGACAGAGGTTTTAGAAGTAGAAGAAGGTTTTTCAAGGGGACAAAAAGGCTCCTCTGCAATGCCACACAAAAAAAACCCAATATCAGGAGAAAATTTATCCGGCTTGGCAAGAGTTGTCAGAGCTAATTCAATAGCTGCTCTTGAAAACATCGCATTATGGCATGAAAGAGACATTTCTCACAGCAGTGCGGAAAGAATTATATTTCCAGATTCAACCATATTAATAGATTATATGCTAAATAGACTATCTAAAACAATTAAGAATCTAGTTGTAAACAAAGAAAACATGGCAAAAAATACAAACTTATTTGGAGGAATAGTATTTTCTCAAAAGGTACTACTTGAGCTTTGCAAAAAAGGCTTATCTAGAGAAGAAGCATACAAACTTGTTCAAAAAAATGCTTTAGATGCATTTAATAATAATGGAAACTTTCAAAACAACCTATTAAACGATAATGAAATAAATGCAAAATTAACAAAAGAAGAAGTACAAAATTGTTTTAATCAACAAGAATACTTACAAAACGTAGACTCTATCTACAAAAAATTTAATATATGAAAATGAGGAAAGGTATTTGAAAAAATTTTTTATTATACTCTTAAATCTCCTGCTATTATATATAATTCTCTTATGTGCTGATTACTTCATTTATCAAAAAACTTATACCAATTTTTTAAAAGAATCAGACCCTGCCTTTGCAAAGCTTTTTAACAAACCCCCATACTATATATTTGGATCAAACAATCAAACAAGGATAAGCAAAAAAGGCTTTAATTTTAATGGCGAATTTCGAGGTGATTTTGGAACAAACTACAGAAAAAAAGCAATAATCTTAACTGGCTGTTCATTTGCCTTTGGTTGCCTTCTTTCAGACAAAGAAACATTTTCTTATAAACTAGCAGAATACACCAAGAGACCAGTATACAACAGAGGCGTTTCGGGTTGGGGATTCCAACACCTTTACTTTCTTTTTAACAACAAATTATTTTACAAAACAATACCAAAAACACCCGAATACGTAGTATATATATTCATTCCGGATCACATGAGAAGAATGAGATTATGGGTCGACCACTCACTATTTTCAAGTGGAGAATATTACCACCTTGAACTTATTGACGGTAAGCTGGTAGAACCAAAATCAAAATTTTATTTGCTTTATTCTTCATATCTAGGAAAAAGTATCTGTGAGAAATATTTACAGAAAAATATTTCTCCAGAAAAAAAAGAGTATAATTTAAAACTTGCAGAGGAAATTTTTATAGAGTCTTTTAACTCAATTAAAGCACACTACCCAAACATAAAATTCGTAATATTAAGATATTATGGAGAGATGGAACCAGAACAGGGTTGGATGGATGACGAAAACTTCTGGAAAAGTCTTAAAAATGATGGATTTATTGTTCTTAGCTCTAAAGAATTAACAGGAAAAACACTCAATAAGCAAGAAGACTTAGCTAGCGACAACCTACACCCAAGCGGAAAAGCTTGGGATAAAGTTCTTATACCCTTCGCGAAAAGACTTAAATTATGAAAAAGCGCCACCACGCGTTTGTTTTTTTATAATTACAAATCATTTATTTGTTAAGATATTGTTACAAAAAACTTTAAAACTACCAGTTTATTGGGATTTTTAGCATGCCCTAAAATATTGTGTATTTCTATATTATAATTAAACAATCAATAAAAATTTAACAACTTTAAATGAAAACTTTGATCAATAAAGAAAAAAGAGCTTGATTAGAAATCTTGAACATGTACGATAGATATACTGAGCCAAATAATGAGGTCTACATGTCAAAAGATGTAATAGAATTTGAGGGAACAATACTAGAATCATTGCCAAACGCAATGTTTAGAGTTGAACTTGAGAATGGACACGAAATATTGGCGCATATATCAGGAAAAATAAGAAAAAACTTCATAAGAATTCTTCCCGGAGACAAAGTAAAAGTGGAAATGACTCCTTATGACCTTACTAGAGGCAGAATAACATACAGGCTTAAATAAACAAAGGAAATAAAAATGAAAGTTAGAGCATCAGTAAAACAACTTTGCGAAAAATGTAAAGTAATTAAAAGAAAAGGCAGAATCGCTGTAATTTGCGAAAACCCAAAACACAAACAAAGACAAGGTTAATCAAACATTAAATAAAAGGAGAAACAATGGCAAGACTTGCTGGGGTAGATTTACCTCGTAACAAAAGAATGATAATCGCTTTAACCTATATATTCGGTATAGGGCCAACGCGTTCAGCAAAAATATTAGCAGCTTGTGGGATTTCTGAAGATTTAAGATCTGACGACTTAACAGATGAAGATATTAAAAAACTAAGAAACGAACTAGCTAATTACACAATAGAGGGAGACCTTAGAAGAGAAGAGTCTTTGTTTATTAAAAGACTTGGAGAAATAAACTCTTACAGAGGAATGCGTCACAGACGTAAACTTCCTTGCAGGGGTCAAAGAACAAAAACAAACGCAAGAACAAGACGCGGTAAAAAAACAGGACCAGTTTCTAAAAAGAAATAATTAAAGGAGTAATATAAAACAATGGCTAGACCAGTAAAAACTAAAAAGAAAGAAAAAAAGAATGTACTACAAGGAGTAGTTCACATTCAATCAACCTTTAATAATACAATTGTAACTTCAACAGATACACAAGGTAATGCTATTGCATGGGCTTCTGCTGGCGGCTGCGGATTCAAAGGCGCAAGAAAAGGAACTCCATTTGCAGCTCAATCAGCAGCAGAAAAAGTTGCGAAACAATCAATCGACCAAGGAATGAAAAAGGTTGAGGTTTATATTAAAGGACCAGGTTCAGGAAGAGAAACAGCGATTAGAGCAATTCAAGCTGCTGGACTTGAGATCACACTTATTAAAGACGTGACACCAATTCCACACAATGGATGCCGTCCGCCTAAAAAACGTAGAGTATAATTAAGATAACGTAAGGAGTCAAAAAATTGGCTAGATATACAGGACCTACTAATAAATTATTTCGTAACTATGGCGTTACAGATTTATCAAACAGAAAGCTTGTTTCTTCTCTAAGACAAAATGCTTCAGGTCAGCATGGCGCTGCAAGGAAAAAACTTTCTGACTATGCACTTCACTTAAATGAAAAACAAAAAATTCGTCTTACCTACTTAGTAAGCGAAAAGCAATTTGCTAAATATTACAATGAAGCAGCAAGAAGAAAAGGCGTAACTGGTACTATTTTGTTACAACTTTTAGAATCAAGGCTTGATAATATTATTTTCAGAGCAGGACTTGCTGTAACAAGAAAACAATCACGTCAAATCGTAAATCACGGACACGTATTAGTTAACGGAAAAAGAGTTGATATTCCATCTTACTTAGTAAAACCTCAAGATGTAATAACTGTTAAATCAAAAAGCTCTTCTTTCATCAAAACTGTTGCTGAAGCAATTGACTTAGCGGCAACTTCAGCATGGTTAACTATCGATAAAGAAGCGCAGAAAATCACATTTGACAGGGTTCCTGAAAGAGAGGAATTAGATCCTGATTTCAGAGAACAACTTGTAATTGAGTACTACTCTAAGTAATTGTAGGAGAAAACTATAATGGAACTAAAAATTAAATGTGTAAATACAACAACAAGCTCTGATGGATCACAGTATGGTAAGTTTGTAGTTGAACCACTTGAAAGAGGATTTGGAACAACGGTAGGAAACTCTTTAAGAAGAGTTTTACTATCTTCACTTGAAGGGGCTGCTGTTACATCAATAAGAATCGAAGGGATCACTCACGAATATACATCTATTCCTGGGATCGTTGAAGATGTTATTGATATTATGTTAAACCTTAAAGGTTTAATAGTAAAAACCGAAAGTAAAGAAGCTCAACACTTGAGACTGGATGTTGATAAACCAGGTCCAGTGCTTGCAAGCGATATTCAACTTCCGGCTGGTGTAAAAGTGGTAAACCCTGATTGGGTTATCTGCACAATAGCTGAAGGTGGAAGTATTCACGCAGACATCATTGTTGAAACAGGAAAAGGCTACATAACAGTAGACGTTCTTAAAGAAAACAAAGGTGGACTACCTGTTGATATGTTGCCAATAGATGCTTCTTTTATGCCAATCAAGAGAGTTAGCTATAATGTAGAAAACACACGTGTTGGAGATGTTATAGACTACGATAAACTTGTTCTTGAAATTTGGTCTAATGGCAGCATTGAAGTAAGCAATGCATTAAGCCAAGCTGCAAATCTTCTTATTGAACATTTCATGCAAATCGCATCTATAACAGGACAGCCTACTGTTCTTACAACTCAACAAGTAATTGAAGAAGTTGAAGAAGAAGAAGTTGCTCCAAGCATAACTATAGAAGATCTTGAATTATCAGTAAGAGCATATAACTGCCTAAAAAGAGCAAGCATCAATTCTTTAAGCGAGTTATTAAAGAAATCTGAACACGATTTATTAAATATTAAAAACTTCGGTAAAAAATCTTCTGATGAAGTAATTGAAAAATTACGTCAAGTTGGCTTAGACTTGATGCCAAATCCAGAAGGTGTTGAACTTGAAGAAGTATAAACATAGATAAAGAAACAAAAGGATAAATAAAATGAGACACCAATGTAACAAACACAGATTAGGAAGACCTAAAGATCAAAGAGAAGCACTTTTGAGATCTTTAGCTACTGAACTATTCTTACATGGCGAAATCAAAACTACTATATCTAGAGCAAAAGCTTTGAAACCTTATGCTGAAGGAATAATCACTTTAGCAAAAAAAGGCGACCTTCACTCAAGAAGACAAGCTGCAAAATTTATTTTCGATAAAGAAACAGGAAAATATATGGATGCGACTACTGGTGAAGTTTTTGAGTCAATTCAAGACGATAAAAAGCTAATGCCTCAAACTGTTTTAAGAAAACTTTTCAGCCAAATAGGTAAAAAGTATGAAAACAGAAATGGTGGTTATACACGCATATATAATATGCCTCCAAGACGTGGTGACGCCACTGAAATGGCATTAATTCAATTGGTATAATGCAAAGATATGTACTTGTAATTGAATATATAGGTACAAATTATGCAGGAAGCCAAAAACAACCCTTCGACAAAATTGTCGAACAATCTAAAAAGCCAATGAAAACAATTCAAGGCGAATTAGAAAAAGCTCTTAGCACTTTGACAAAACAAAAAATAAAGACAATCTTCTCAGGCAGAACTGATGCGGGAGTGCATGCAAGAGAACAATATGTTCATTTTGAAACAGATATTGATCCACTGCAAAACTCTTTTATAAACTCTCTAAATGGAATTTTAACTAAAGATCTTAGTGTAAAAGAAATTAATAGAGTAAATAAAAGTTTTCATGCCCAACGAAGCGCAAAACTTCGATGGTATAGATATACGCTAATAAACAGAAAACAAAGAAGCGCTTGGGACAAAGAAGGTCTTTTGGTTAGGAATGAATTAGACATTGATAAAATGAATGATTCATTGAAGTTTTTACTTGGATCGCATGATTTTACATCCTTCAAAAAAGTAAAAACCGAAAATCCGGCAACGGTCTGCAATATATATAAAGCAACTTGCCATAAACATGGTGACTTAATTTATATAGACCTAATAGCAGACAGGTTTTTGTATAACATGGTAAGATCAATAGTTGGAACACTCCTTATGATTCAAAAAAACTCTTTAGCCCCCGAAGCACTTAAAGAAATATTAGAGTCAAAGGACAGAAGCAAAGCAGGGCCAACAATAAGTCCTCATGGACTAACATTAATGAAAGTAATATATCAAGAAAATATGGAGATAGCTTATGAAAACTTATTCAGCTAAACCTCTGGAAGTTGAAAGAAAGTGGTATTTAATAGACGCCGAAGGCAAAACTTTGGGTAGATTGGCTTCACTTATAGCAAACCTTCTAAGAGGGAAGCACAAACCACAATACACTCCGCATATCGACACTGGTGATTTTGTCATCGTGATTAATGCTGAAAAAATTAAAGTTACAGGTAATAAAGAAACTGATAAAAAATACTACCGTCACTCTGGTTACCCAGGCGGATTAAAAGTTACTAGTTTCAAAGAGATGATGGAAAAAAATCCTGTTCAAGCTCTTGAAAAAGCTGTTAAAGGTATGTTACCACACAATACTTTGGGTCAAGACCAGTTCAACAAACTAAAAGTATATGCAGGAAATGAACATAACCATGAAGCACAAAAACCTGTTTTGTATGAAATGGAGGCTAAATAATGGCTACAAATAAAGAAGTAATGGCAACTGGAAGAAGAAAAACCTCTATTGCTGTGGTTAAATTGGTAAAAGGTAAAGGCAGAGTTTTTATTAACGGAAAAACTTTTGCTAACTACTTTGGCAACAGACCTGCTTTAGAAATGATGATTTTTAGACCATTAGCGCTAACAGATAATCAAGATAAATTTGATATAAAAGTTAAAGCTATAGGTGGTGGTGTTTCATCTCAAGCTGGTGCGATTAAACATGGTATATCTAGAGCTCTTCTAAAGTATAGTGAAGAATTAAAACCTGTTTTAAAAGCTGAAGGTTTATTAACAAGAGATGCGCGTGAAAAAGAGCGTAAAAAATACGGAAGAAAAAAAGCAAGAAAAAGATTCCAATTCTCAAAACGTTAATACAAAACAAAACGGACAAAAAACCCTCTCTACAACAAAAAGAGGGTTTTTTAATTTTTTTATTGTTGTACAAATATTAGTATAACTGTATAATAAAAGACGTGGAAGAATAGAAGGTAAAATATGACAACGCTAACAGAAAAAGAAGGGCTAATTACCCAAATCATTGGACCAGTAATTGACGTAGAATTTCAACCAGGCAATTTGCCAGAAATATATGATGCCCTTGAAATATATTTTCCCGATGGGAAAAAAGTTGTTACCGAAGTTCAACAACATTTGGGTGAAAACAGGGTTAGATCTGTTGCAATGTCTTCCACTGATGGGTTACAAAGAGGTTTTAAGGCAATAAACACAGGTAATCCTATTAGAATACCTGTTGGAAAACCAATTTTGGGAAGAATTTTAAACGTATTGGGTGAAGCGGTTGATGAACAAGGTGGTATTGAAACAGAAACATACCTTCCTATCCACAGAAGCGCACCCACATTAACGGAACAAAACACAAATATAGAAATTCTAGAAACAGGAATAAAAGCTATTGACCTGCTGCAACCATATCAAAAAGGTGGTAAAATTGGCCTATTTGGTGGTGCTGGTGTTGGAAAAACAGTATTAATAATGGAATTAATTCACAATATTGCAATGGAACATTCTGGTGTTTCGGTTTTTGGCGGTGTTGGCGAAAGAACTCGTGAAGGAAATGACTTATGGAATGAATTTAAAGAAGGCGGGGTTCTTGATAAAGTTGCTCTTATTTATGGGCAAATGAACGAACCTCCTGGAGCAAGAATGAGAGTTGGTTTATCAGCCCTGACGGCTGCAGAATATTTTAGAGACTACTCTAAGCAAGACGTACTTCTTTTTATAGACAATATTTTTAGATTTGTACAAGCTGGATCAGAAGTATCTGCTCTTCTTGGAAGGATGCCATCGGCTGTTGGGTATCAACCAACACTTGCAAATGAAATGGGAGAGCTACAAGAAAGAATAACCTCAACCAAAGATGGATCAATTACTTCGGTTCAGGCTATTTATGTACCAGCAGATGACTTAACTGACCCGGCTCCTGCCACAACATTCTCTCACTTAGATGCATCTACGGTATTGTCAAGACAAATATCATCACTTGGCATCTTCCCCGCTGTTGATCCACTTGCTTCAACAAGTAGGGTTTTAGATCCATTAATTATTGGTGAAGAACACTACAATACAACAAGACAAGTTCTTGAAATTCTTCAAAAATATAAAGAATTACAAGATATTATTGCCATCCTTGGTATGGACGAACTTTCAGAGGAAGATAAAGAAACAGTAAACAGAGCAAGAAAAATTCAAAAATTCCTGTCTCAACCATTCTTTGTAGCTGAGAAATTCTCCGGAATTCAAGGAAAATATGTAAAACTAGAAGATACTATTTCAAGTTTTAAGGGAATAATTGAAGGAAAATATGACCACATTCCTGAACAAGCCTTCTATATGGTTGGAACAATAGAGGAAGCTGTTAAAAAAGCTGAAGAAATGAAGTAGGATAAAATGAGCGAAAACAAAATTCATTTTAAAGTTATTACGCACGATAAAATTGTCTTTGAGAGCGACGTAGATGCTATATATACCAAAGGTGTTGATGGTGAATTCGGTGTTTTATACGGACACGTACCATTTATGAGTGCATTGGATATAGGTATTACTCGAGTTGAAAAAGATGGAAGCATGGAGTACATTTCAACAATTGGAGGTGTCTTTCAAATGAAAGACAATAATGCTGTGATTCTTACAGAAGTAGCCGAGCGAGGTGGAGATATTGATATAGCACGAGCTCAACATGCAAAGGAAAGAGCTGAAGCAAGAATTGGTAACCCAGACGTAACAGACGATGTAAAAAGAGCAACAATGGCTTTGGCAAAAGCAATGGTAAGATTAAAAGCAGCTGGTAAGGCAAGATAAAACAATATTAAAGATAAAAAGCCTCTTAAAAGAGGCTTTTTTCTATTTAAAAAATTTATTATAAGCTAATAAAGCAGCGCCTATCATTCCTGAATCATTTTTCATTTTTGCCGGTAATAGCCTTGTAGGAGAAACAACTATTGAATTATTTATGGTTGACTCTAGTTCTTTAAACTTTATAAACTCTCCCATTCCACCAGAAATAACAATGCTTTCAGGATCAAATATATTAGTTAAACTAATAAGGCCTGATAAAAGATGATCATGCCAAATATCAAAAACTTTCTTACTGTATTCATCTTCGTTATTAATTCCATGTATTATATCATGTGTGGTTATTTCATCTGGTTTTTTATTGTTATAAAGGCTAGTTTTAAAATCCTCTATTAGCAATGATTGTTCCCTTGCTGTTATTTGAAGACCAGTACCTGACGCATAACTTTCCCAACAATCATAATTACCACAAGTACATTGTCTTCGTCTATCAGGAAATAACTTTATACTACCAATTTCAGCGGCTCTACCAGATTTTCCCCTTAGCAGATTATCATCAATAATAATTCCTCCACCAATACCGGTTCCGAGAGTTACAATAATTGTATTTGAATGTCCCTTAGCCGCGCCTAATTTATATTCTGCCCAAGCGGCTGCATTAGCATCATTTTCAACATATACTGGTTTTTTAGACAATAAGTTAAACTTGATTTGATTATAGCCATAAGGTAAATTGGGTGTTGAAGACTCTACTTGTGTATTCTTTAAATTAACAGCTCCAGCTGTTGCAAAAGCAACAAGATCAAATTCGTTTTCATTCTCTGAAATAATTTGAAAAAACAACTCTTTCATTTTATCTATATGCTTAGGAGATGAATGTTTTTTTATTTCTGAAAGAATGTTTCCATCTTGATCGATAATACAATAACTGATTTTTGTACCACCGACGTCAATTGAAAGAACTTTTTTCATATGCCTCCAACTACCTATTACAAAATCTTTTTACGATCAATTGCGGTCTTGTTATAGCAGAACCAATAACTACAGAATGAGCCCCCAAGTCAAATGCTTTATCAACCTGCTCTGGTGTCCAAACTTTACCTTCTAGAATAACAGGGCAATCCAGTTCTTTAACCAATCTATCTAACAATACAAAATCTGGTTCTTCTGAGCCACTATCTGATTCCTTTGTGTAACCGGACAAAGTTGTAGAAATAACATCAGCACCAAAGTCTCTGGCTTTAATACCTTCATCAAAAGTTGAAATATCAGCCATTGCTATCTTTTTGTTATTTTTTACAAAATCAATAATTGAAGCCAAAGAGTCTTTTTCTCTATGTCTTTGAGTAGCATCAAACGCGATTATGTCTGCACCTGAATCAATAATTTTCTTAGCATCTTCGATTGCTGGGGTTATATAAACTCTATTTTTCCAATCTATAGGAAGTTTTTCTGGTTTTGTAATCCCAATAACAGGAATATTTTTAAAATATAATTTGGCATTTTTTATATCCCTCGAACCAGCAAGTCTCAAAGCCTTAGCCCCTCCATTAACTACCGACTTCATCATTGCCAACAAACACTGCTCTTCGTACAATGGCTCTGATGGCATAGCTTGAACAGAAACAATAATTTGATTTTTTATTTGAGATAAAATATCCATATTTTAATTATATATCAACAATTTAAAATATTAATTTTTTGTTTATTTTTTAAGAAAAAATAGAAAATGATGTTATAAAAATAATAACTAAAGATGTATTCGTATTTTTAGATTGGAGATAAAAATGGCAAAAACAATCGGTATCGACTTAGGAACCACAAACTCTGTAGTAGCCGTAATGGAAGGTGGTAAACCCACTGTTATAGCTAACGCTGAGGGGTCAAGAACAACCCCGTCTATTGTTGGGTTTTCAAAAACTGGAGAAAAATTAGTAGGACAACTTGCAAAACGTCAAGCAATACTAAATCCTGACAAAACAATCATTTCTATAAAAAGAGAAATGGGAACAGACCATAAAAGAAAAGTAAACGACAAAGATTACTCACCCCAAGAAATTTCTGCAATGATTTTAAGAAAATTAGCAGATGATGCTTCTGCATACTTAGGTGAAAAAGTTACATCAGCAGTAATAACGGTTCCTGCTTATTTTAACGATGCACAACGTCAAGCAACTAAAGACGCTGGAAAAATTGCAGGTCTTGATGTTTTACGTATAGTAAATGAACCAACGGCTGCTGCTCTAGCTTACGGCCTTGAAAAAGAAAAGCCGGAAAAAGTTTTGGTATTTGACCTTGGTGGTGGTACTTTTGACGTTTCAATTTTAGAAATTGGTGATGGCGTTCATGAGGTTTTATCTACATCTGGAGATACACGCCTTGGTGGTGATGATTTCGATGAAAAAATAATGAACTGGCTCTCTGAAGAATTCAAAAAGCAAGAAGGCATAGATTTAAGAAATGACAAACAAGCAATGCAACGTCTAAAAGAAGCTTCTGAAAAAGCAAAATGTGAACTTTCATCAGTTGTTGAAACAAATATAAATTTACCATTCATAACAGCTGATGCTAATGGACCAAAACACTTAGATGTTTCATTGACAAGAGCTAAGTTTGAAGAATTATCAAGAGATTTGTTAGATCGTTGTAAAATACCCGTAGAACAAGCAATTAAAGATGCTGGTCTATCAAAAGGTGAAATTGATGAAGTTGTTCTTGTTGGTGGGTCAACTCGTATACCAGCTGTACAAGCT
>JAEYQN010000031.1 GCA_023409995.1 Cyanobacteria bacterium OH_CBB_238
GCTAAAGGGAGCAGACTGTAAATCTGCCGTCGCGAGACTACGGTGGTTCGAATCCACCCCTGCCCAAACTAAACCCTTTAAAGATATGAGCCCTTGTGGCGCAGAGGTAGCGCATTCCCTTGGTAAGGGAAAGGTCACGGGTTCAATTCCCGTCAAGGGCTATTAGAACCTAATTTTTACTAGGCAATAAAATTTAAAAAGTATATTACAGAAAAGGAGATTAATCTCATGGCACGCGAAAAGTTTGAACGTAACAAACCGCACGTTAACATAGGTACAGTTGGTCACGTAGACCACGGTAAAACTACGTTAACAGCTGCAATCACTTCTTGTATGGCTGCTGCTGGACAAGCACAAGCAAAAAAATTCGATGAAATCGATGCTGCTCCAGAAGAAAAAGCAAGAGGTATAACCATTTCTACGGCTCACGTAGAATACGAAACAGTAGCAAGACACTATGCTCACGTTGACTGTCCTGGTCACGCGGACTATGTTAAAAACATGATCACAGGTGCTGCACAAATGGATGGCGGTATCTTGGTTATTTCAGCTACAGATGGTCCTATGCCACAAACTAGAGAACACATCTTGTTGGCAAGACAAGTTGGTGTACCTAGATTGGTTGTTTTCTTGAACAAATGTGATGCTGTGGATGATGAAGAATTACTAGATCTTGTTGAAATGGAAGCAAGAGAACTATTAACTTCATACGAATTTGATGGTGATAATATTCCTTTCATCAGAGGTTCAGCTCTTAAAGCTTTAGAAGCTGTACAAGCAAATGCTAAAGTTCAACGTGGCGAAGATAAATGGGTTGATAAAATTTGGGAACTTATGGACGCAGTCGATGACTATATTCCAACTCCAGAACGTCAAATTGATCAACCATTCTTAATGCCAATAGAAGACGTTTTCTCTATTACAGGTCGTGGTACAGTTGCTACAGGACGTGTAGAAAGAGGAAAAGTTAAAGTTGGTCAAGAAGTTGAAATCGTTGGTTTTGGCGACACTAAAAAAACAACAGTTACTGGTGTTGAAATGTTCAGAAAACTTCTTGATGAAGGTTTAGCTGGTGATAACATTGGTGCTTTATTACGTGGTGTTGATAAAACTGAAATTCAAAGAGGTCAAGTATTGGCTGCTATCGGTTCTATTAAACCTCACACTAAATTTTCAGCTAACGTATATGTATTGACTAAAGAAGAAGGTGGTCGTCACACTCCTTTCTTCCCTGGATACAGACCTCAGTTCTACATCAGAACAACTGACGTTACTGGTTCAATCAAATTTGAAGGCGAAATGATTATGCCTGGTGATAACGTTGTAATGGACGTTGAATTGATTGCTCCAGTTGCTATCGAACAAGGTATGAGATTCGCTATCAGAGAAGGCGGACGTACTGTTGGAGCTGGTGTTGTTGATAAAATTATTCAATAATAATTTTTAAATAGAAAAAGAGCTGATTTTAAGTCAGCTCTTTTTTTTGTCTATATTCCTTACTACATTTATATTTAGCTTAATTTTTGTTAAAAATTTGTCTTCAATTAATAAATAAACTATCATTTTAATAGGTAAATTGTTGAGAATATCATGGAAAAGACTAATAAGATATTAATTTTAGATGACGAAGTGCTTGTAACAGCATCACTAAAGGCTCTTTTTGAGATAGAAGGCTATACTGATATTTTTGATTTTAACTCCCCATTAGATGCATTAACTTTTTTGGAATCTAATACTCCAGATGTTATAATTTCGGATTTTATAATGCCTGACATGAATGGACTACAGTTTCTCAAAGAGGCAAAAAGGTATTGTCCAGATGTGAGCTTATTGTTATTGACAGGGTATGCAGACAAAGAAAATGCAATACGTGCTATTAATGAGGTTGGGCTATATAAATATATAGAAAAACCTTGGAATAATGATGATTTAATTTTAAATATTAAAAATGCCATAGAACGAACAAACTTAATTCTAGAATTGAAAGATAAAGTTGTAAAATTGAAATGTGCTAATGATCAGCTTAAAGTTTATAATGAATCTTTAGAAGGACTTGTGTCTGTAAGAACTTCAGAGTTGCGAAAATCAAATGACAAATTAAATGCTATTATAAATAATTGTGCAGATGGAATTGTGATTTTTAATTCAAAAGGACAAGTCATTTCTGCAAATCCGGCTTGTGAAGATCTTTTTGGTTTGTCTGAGCAGTTACTCATTTCAAAAACTATTACAGAGTTGTTCTTTACAAGTAACCTGACATTGTTGCAGGGTATATTTAGCAACTTTGATGATAAATTTATCAGAGACATAAGCCTACAAAATTTTGTTAATGGATCTCTATTGCCAGTTGAAATAAGTTTTGCTTGTGTCCACAGTGATGAACATGATGAAAAACTCTTTGTAAGTGTAATTAGGGATGTTAGTGTTCAAAAAGAAATGGAAAGATTAAGAGATGATTTTATTGCCACCCTTACTCATGATCTCAGAACGCCCTTACTTGCAGCTATTCAGACTTTGCAATTTTTCCTAGACGGATCACTTGGTGATTTACAAGATAAACAACAACTTCTTTTGCAAACTATGCGAAAAAGTAATCAAGATATGTTGGGGCTAGTAAATGCCCTTTTAGAAGTATACAAATATGAATCAGGAAAATTGCAACTTTTAAAATCGATTTTTAATATAAATGAAATGATTCAGCATTGTACTAATGAGATTTCATCGCTTGCGCACAGCAAAAATATTGCAGTTTCGCTAGAAATTGATTCTACTTTGGATATAGATATATATGCAGATAAAAATGAAATTAGACGCGTTTTAATGAATTTTATTGGTAATGCAATAAATTACACAAATGCGGATGGCAAAGTGTCTATAAAGACACAATTGCAAGATAAAGATTTAATTGTGTCAGTTAGAGATAATGGTATAGGAATTGATAAATCTGATATTCCAAAATTATTTAATAGGTTTTCTCAAGGGACAAGTCAACGTCGCTCTGCGAGCACAGGACTTGGGCTTTATTTGTCAAAACAAATAATTGAGGCACATGGTGGTAAAGTTTGGTTAGAGAGTGATAGAGGCAAAGGTAGTGAATTTTCGTTTGTATTACTTGATGTCGCTGTAGTTAAGGATAGAGTGTAATGAGCCCAAAAGTTCGTGTTTTATTAGTTGAAGATCATACTATGACAAGGTTAGGTTTGTCATTAGTTCTTGCGAAGTCAGAAAATGTTGAACTTGTTGCTGAAGCAGAAGATGGTAAGCAAGGTGTTGAGCTGGCAAAGTCTCTTTTACCTGATGTTATTCTTATGGATATAGGCTTGCCCAATATTGATGGAATTGAAGCTACAAGGCAAGTTAAAGACGCAAACTTGCACTCTAAAGTTCTTATTTTTACCTCCAGAGAGTCTGAAGATGATGTGTTTTCGGCGCTTGCAGCTGGAGCTGATGGCTACATCATGAAAGGGGCAACAGAGTTGCAAATTTTAGCAGCTATTATTGCTGTTTCAGAAGGAACTGCGTGGCTAGATCCAGCTATTGCCAGATTAGTTTTGTCGAGTGTGCAGCGTCAAAGTATAGTTCAAACGCCTCAGGTAGATGTCCCATCAGTTACTCTTTACAAGCAAAAAAATACTTTTGGCCTTACCGAGAGAGAACTTGAGGTTCTGGGACTTATAGTGGATGGATTATCTAATCCTCAAATTGCTGAGAAATTGGTAATCACGAGGGCCACAGCAAAGGCGCATGTTCACAGTATTTTGCAGAAATTGTATGTGGCAGATAGAACACAGGCTGCAGTTTATGCTATGAGAGAAGGGCTTGTGTAAGCATGCAGATGACACGATTTCTTATTGTGTTGTTTTTTCTTCTTACTCAGTTAGTTGAGATATCACAAGCTGCGGGGTATGCTCTTATGCAGGATACACCTAAACAGGATTCTTTTATTAAAAAGGCTGTTTACAAAGTGTCTTCTAAGGCGGTTAAAGGAATATCGTCTCCATTTATTAAAGTTAAACATAAAGTAGTTAAGCCAAATAAAAATAAATACGAAAACATTAAAAATAATGCTCCTAGGTCTTATGAGGACTATATTACGATGACTCAGGACGTAAAACGTATTGATATAAAATTACCACAGCCAGCAATAACAAAAGATGAAAAAATTATTGATATTCCTGATCCAAGGTTGAGGATAGTTAAATATAATGTTCCTCCAGGGGCAAAGAATATTAATCTTTCAGAATTATTTGAAAATAGAAAAGTAAAATCAGATGGAGTTTTGTCCCCAGACGCGACAAAAATGGCATACTCAGAAGCTTATTATTATCCTGGACAAAATCAAATTACTTCTGAACTTTTTCTAATCAACGTTAAAAAATTATCTTCACTTCAAGATACCATATCAAATGCACATGAAATCCAGCGTGAGCAGGAGCCACTGTTGTCTACAGACTTTAATTCTACAGAAAAAGGTGCATTAAAGACATTAATTGTAGTCGATTGGTCAAAGGATGGAAACAAAATTGCTATAAAGGAAAAAATTGGGTCAACTATAGATGGGGTTTGGAAAACAAATTTGTGGGTTTACGATTTTCAAACAAAGCATCCAAAACAATTAAATGAAGTTCGTGAGGCCATAAAATATTGGTGGAAAGCTAATAATAATTTAGATTTAACAGATTATATGTGGGATATTTTTCCTGTCGGCTGGGACTCTAAATATCCTGATAGGATTATTGTATATGCTTTTGCTTACACGACAAACCGCCCTAAGTTTTTAGGTACTTGGAGTATTGATTATCGCGGTTCTCGTTCTGAACTCTTGTCTGTAGATGATACAAATTTTGAAATATCACCAAATGGTTATGCCCTAAAAATGGTAATACGTGAATAATTAACTACTTAATAAGAGCTTGTAATTCTTTAAATTTAGGATGCCTTGCGCTACCTAGCAATTCAAATAACACCATTTCAACGCAAGTAATTACAGCCCCAGCAGATTCTAATCTTTCGATTGCTAATTTAAATTCATATTTACTACGTGATGCACAGGCATCTTTAACAATAAAAACTTCATATCCTGCATTTATTAAGTCAAGTGCTGTTTGCAATACGCAAATATGGGTTTCTATGCCACTAAGTATGATTTGTTTTTTGTTGGTTGCATCAATAAAGCCTTTTATCTCATTTTTTTCATAGGCGCTAAATGTAACTTTTTCTTCGAATTTAGTTTCTGGTGCCAATTTGCTTTTTATTTCATTTACAGTATTTCCTAAGCCTTGAGGATATTGTTCAGTAATGAGAGTTGGTATATTTAAGGAATTTGAAACTGCAGCTAGAATTGTAGTTTTATCAACAATGATGCATTTCTCCAACATATTTACCAATTTTTCTTGAACATCAATTATTAATAATTGTGCATTATCAGCTATAAGTTTTCTAGACATGTGTTTTCTCCCCATTTACTTTTTTGTAATAATCTAAACTTTCAATTAAATTTTGTTTTTCGAACATTTCAAAAACAATAATTGGATTAAATTGTTGTTTTTTTAGTTCAGTAAAAACTTTATCAAAGTTTATTGTTCCTTTCAAGAGACTGTTGTGTTCGTCATCTTCTCCACAATTATTATGAATATGCATGTGGTGCAATCTTGATGAATAAGATTTTATCCACTCATCTACTGAGTAATTAGAAAATAAGTTAGCATGTCCTGTATCCAGTGATGCTTTTAAATTTGGGGAATTAACCCCATCAATGAGATTGGTTATCATTGATGGAATTCTCTCATGCACATTTTCCATAACAGCCATTATTCCTTCATCTTCAAATTCTTTTATAAATCTAGACCAAAATTTAATGGAAGCATCAAGGAATTGTTCTTGCGAACCTTTATGCTTCATCCCTTTGTTGCCTGTATGAAATACTACAATATTTGCACCTATCTCTTTAGCTGCTCTTAGTGATTGTTTGTGACGTTTTTCTGTTATTTCTCTTATTTCAGGATCCCTACTTCCTGGGGAAAGATCAGAAAACATTGCGTGCAAGGATTTATAACCTTTAAAAAAACTAATTTCATCTTTCATTTGTTTTAATATTAATTCGAAATCAGTTGTAATATTTTTAAAATTTGGGAATCGACTAATTTCAATTCCAAGCCCTAACTCTTCTGCTAAAACTGCTGATTCTTTTATACTTCGAGTTATTGAAGATGATAGTAAAATGTTCATTTAAGTCTACTTTCTACCAACATTGTAGCTTAAAAAATTATTTGGTGCATTAGTTGCTATTGATCAATTTCGTTTGAATGTTCTTGAAACTCAGCTACCATCTCTCTCAAAATACTTTCAAGTTTAACTGTTGTCAGTTCAGAAATGTCCAACATTATGCGTTTGCTTGACGTTTCTTTTCCAATTTTATTTTTTATTTCAATATTTATCTTTGAATACCCTGGATACTTGATAGTTAGGGTACTATTATTTTCTCCTCTAGAAAGAGAAAAATAGCTGCTGCTTTCACTTATTTCTTGTTTAATGATTGTTTCAAAAAGTTTTTCAGATAGTGATGTTTGAATTTGATAGAATAGCGGTGCAACTACTTTATTGAACCTTTTTAGAAATAATTGTTTAAACATTTTAAAATTAGTTTCTTTTAGCTTAGATTTATCTATCCATTGTTCATTTGTTGATTGATTAGGTTTGCTGTTAACAAATATTAATTGGTTACCTTTTATAATTGCTTCACTCAATGCTGCTGATGTTATTTTTTCTAATACATCAAATTTTGAAGAATTTATAATTGATGCTGCTGCAGAAATGGAGTAGTTGTTAATAAGGTTATTTTGTATTTTTTGAAATACAGCTTTTGCACCCTCCATGCTTGTATTTTTTAATATAATATAAAATCTATTATCTTTGGCGAAACCAACAATGTCAGACTTTCTGAGTGTTTTTTTTAAAATTGAGCCTAAAAATATTTGCTGTAAAGAGGTCTTGCAGTGTACATCAGCCGAAAGAATCACAAAAATAGATTCATTATCTTTTGTGTGCAATTTTTCTACTTCTGTTTTAAATATTTTTTCTGAAAACAATTTAGTATAAAAACCAGTATCTACATCTATTGCTCCAAGATCATTTAAAAGAGAGGTTTTCGATTCTAGCTCATTTATTAACTGGTACTTTTTTAAGTTCCACATTATCCTTATCGCAATTTCGCCTGATGATTGTTCTAGATTAATGTAGTCATCTGCACCGTAATCAAAAATATCACCTAAAAGTGATTCGTTGCAGTGTTCTGATGCAAAAACTATTGGTGTATTATTAAACTTTTGATGAAATCTTAGTTTCTGTACTATTGTTGTGCTCTCAATTTTATTCCCAATTACTATAATTAATTCTGGCGTATAATTTGGAATTTTTTCTAGGGCCTCGTTGTATTTTAATGTTGTTATTTTATCGATATTTCTAGATAGCAATATCTTGTATTCTAATTGTTTTGCATTTGCATATTCATTTGAAATTATAAAAACATTGCTGTTTTTCAAAGTTGTCTCCAATATGTTAAAGCTTAATTAAAAATATGGTTACCAACGTGAAGTAAATGGCCAGTCCAAGAACATCTATAGTAGTTGCTATAACTGGTCCAGATGCAATAGCTGGATCTATCTTCAGTTTTTTAAGCACAAATGGTGCTATTGCTCCAAGCAGAGTTGCCATAGTCATATTTATTGCCATTGCGCTCCCCACTACTACTCCCAGTTCGATATTATATTGCCATTTCCAAGTTACAGCCATTACTAGCAGTCCAAAAGAGATTCCTATTGATAGCCCAACTCTAAGTTCTCTAAATATGTGATGGAAAGCAGATTTTAAGCTTACTTGTCCTGTTGATAAACCACGAACCATAAGAGTAATACTTTGTGTTCCAATATTGCCTCCAAGTCCGGCAAGAAGAGGCATGAAAATTGCAATTATTGGGATAGCATGTAAGGTAGCTTCAAATCTTTCTGCAACATTAACAGCTATAAATTCTCCAAAAAGAGTAATAAGTAACCAGGGAGTTCTTGCTTTTATTGCATTAATTGTACTTCCGGTTAATATTTCATCTTCATCTACAATGCTTGTATTGATACCAGAAGATGTATAGATTTCATCAGTAGTTTCTTCTTCTATGATATCTTGAACATCATCCCAAGTTATCATTCCTTTCAGCCTGTTATATAAATCAACAACAGGTAATGCGCTATACTGGTATTTTGTAAATACATCTGCAACAGCATCTTGAGGATCATCTATTTGTAGCTTAACAATATCTCGGGTCATTATCTCTTCAACTTTTGTTTTGTAGGGTTTTGTTAACAGTGCTCTTAAACTTACTACTCCAAGCAAATGTTTTTGATTATCAATTACATACAAATAATAGAGCTCTACATCATCTTTTTCAGCTCTAATTTTGATAAATGATAGTACGTCTTCTACCCTCATATCTTTGTTAACAGTCAAAACGTTAGGGGTCATTATACCCCCGGCCGAGTCTTCTTTATACGCTAATAGTTCTCTAATTTCTGACGATATTTTTGCAGGAAGTTTACTCAAGTAAGCTTCTGACTCGTCTTCTTCCAAGCCTGCAAGTACATCTGCTATTTCATCATGAGGCATTTTCATTATGAGTTTGGATGCATATTCCTCACCAATTTCTGATAAAATTTCAACCTGGTATTGAGGTTGAAGATATTCTATTATTTCTGCTGCTTTTTCTTCAGCTATACTTTTAAAAGCAGTTAATCTTTCTTCTGCTGATAATTCTTGCAAAATTTCCGCTAAGTCAGCACTATGATAGCTGTCCAGTATAACCTTCAGTTGGTCATAATTCTCAGCATCTATCATCTCGTTAATTCTGTCTAGAATGTTTTCGATATTGAGCATAGCACTATCCTTTTCAGAGTGATTATAACTTAAACCAGAGTTGTTGTATATCCTTCTTTTTTTCCATTTGTAACGATTGTAACAACTTTCTATAAATTTGAAATTTGAATAAAAGTATATACTTTGTATATATGTAAGACAAATTTAATTAAAGCAAACACAAATAAACATAAACTTTCACATTAACTTACCTTCCCTAACCTTCCCTTCCTATTAAAGTTTTGCCCCACCTGGGGCATTTTTTTTGCAACTAGCAATTTTTTTTATTTTTCGGTTTATAATAAGAGTAGGAAAGGGGTCTAATATGAATACAATAGACACGAAAAAGAATAATTCTGTTTACAATCAGGTTAAAAATAATGCCGCTTTTATTGCCACTACTGGTACTATTTGCGCTGCCTTCCAAACTGGTAAAGAATTATCAGGGGTTATAAAGCAATCAAACCATAAATTGTCACTTAAATTAATGGCAGATTCCTTTAAGAAAGAGCTTCCTGAAAATGCAGGTTTATTAAAAAAAGGTATAAATAATTTTAGTTCAAAGCTTAAGTTTATTAATGCTACTTCATTTCTGAAAAATGCTGCTATATATACAGCTGAAGGATTAGCAATTATTGGTTTAGCCACTGGTATAATGAATCTTATAGCTAAGAAAAAAGATTAATTTTGCTTAAAAATAAAAAAACTCCTCAACATGAGGAGTTTTTTTATTTAGTATTTAAATATTACTCGTATTTCTTAAATACCAATGATGCATTGTGGCCACCAAAACCAAAAGAATTAGTTAATGCAACTTTTACGTCAGCTTTTTTTGCTTTATTAGGAACATAATCCAAATTAGCTACTTCTTCATCTTGGTTATCTAAATTAATGGTTGGAGGAACAACTCCATTGTTAATTGATTCAATACAAATTATTGATTCTATTGCTCCTGCCGCACCAAGCATATGACCAGTCATTGACTTTGTTGAACTGACAAACAAGTTTGGATTAGCTTCTTTATCGCCGAATAGATGTGCTATTGCATTCGATTCTGCTTTATCGCCAAGTCCAGTACTTGTTCCATGTGAATTTACATATTGAACTTCTTTTGGATCGATCTCAGCATCTTTTAATGCATTTTCCATAGACTTACCGGCTCCTAGGCCATATGGACATGGTGCAACTATGTCATGTGCATCAGCTGTTTGGCCATAACCAACAACTTCAGCATAGATTTTAGCTCCTCTGGCTTTAGCATGTTCTAACTCTTCTAAAATAAGTATCCCAGCACCTTCAGCCATTACGAAACCATCTCTATCTTTATCATAAGGTCTGGATGCTTTTTGTGGTTCATCATTTCTTTTTGATAATGTTCTAGCGCTTGTAAAAGCTCCTAATCCTATGTTGCAAATAGTAGACTCAGCTCCTCCAGCAACAATTACATCAGCATCATTCCATTGAATTGATCTAAATGCATCACCAATGGCATTAGCGGAAGTAGCGCAAGCAGTAACGACTGCTTTATTCAATCCTTTTGCACCATATTTTATTGATATTCTTCCTGCTGCCATATCACAAATCAACATAGGAATTGTGAAGGGAGAACATTTTGTAGGGCCTTTTTCCAACATAGCTTTGTGGTTTTTTTCAATGGTTTTAAAGCCACCAGCTGCAGAGCCTACTACAACCCCAAATCTATATGGATCAACATTTTCTGTGGAAATACCCGAATCTTTAATTGCTTCATCTGCTGCAACCATTGCAAAATGGATGTATCTATCCATTTTTTTTGCTTCTTTGGGATCTAAGTATTGAGTTTCATCAAAATTTTTAACCTCACCAGCTATATGAACTGTGTGACCATCCAATTCCATATTCTCAATATTTGAAATACCGCTATTTCCAGCAATAATGTTGTTCCACAAAGTGTCTATGCCAACTCCAAATGGAGACACGGCACCTATTCCTGTAACAACAACTCTTCTTTTACTCATTTTCTTACCTTTATAAATACTCAAAAAATACGAGGAGTCCCAAGTATGCAGTAACCCCTCGCAATTTAATTACGTTAATAATAAAGCTATTATGAATTAGCTTCGATGTAGCTTACTGCATCTTGAACTGTCGCAATTTTTTCAGCTTCTTCATCAGGAATTTCGCAACCGAATTCTTCTTCAAAAGCCATTACCAATTCAACTGTATCTAAAGAATCTGCATTCAAATCAGCTGTAAAACTAGCTTCAGGTGTTACTAAGCTTTCTTCTACGCTTAATTGTTCAACAACTACTTTTTTTACTCTCTCAAAAACTGTACTCATGTGTTTTTTCCTCATTTTAAATTATAATCTGTTTCATTTACATTATACTATTTCAATATTATTTTGCAAAGCTTTTTTATATCTTTACAATTCGTTGCGGGAGCTATATTACAAGACCGCCATCAACGCCAATTACTTGCCCTGTTATATATGGAGCATCAGCCGCAAGGAATTTTACTGTCTTTGCAATGTCTTCAGGTTTGCCAAGTTCTTTTAACGGTATTGCTTCAACTATTTTTTCCGTATTAAGATCTTTTGTCATGTCTGTTTGTATAAACCCTGGAGCAATAGCATTAACTCTTATGCCTCTTGATGCCAATTCCTTAGCAAGTGCTTTTGTAAAACCAATCATTCCAGCTTTTGCTGAAGCGTAGTTTGTTTGTCCAGCGTTTCCATACACACCAGCAATGCTTGCCATGTTTATTATCGATCCAGAACGTTGTTTCATCATTATTTTAGATATTGGTTGTGTTACATAATAAGCACTATTTAGGTTTGTGTTTATTACAGCTTCCCACGCATCAGCACCCATACGAATAAACAAACCGTCTCTAGTTATTCCAGCATTGTTCACCAGTACGTCTATTCTTCCAAAATCTGAAAATATAGTTTCGATAGCTTTTGCTGATTCATCTTTATTTGATACATCAAATTTGTATGCTTTTGCGTCAACTCCTATAGCTTTTAGCTCTTCTACGGTGTTGTTTGCAGCTTCATCATTTCCCGCATAATTAACTGCAATGTCGTACCCTGCTTTAGCAAGTTCAACCGCACATGCTTTTCCTATTCCTCTTGAGGCACCTGTGATTAATGCAACTTTTTTATCTGTCATTACTCTGAACTCCTTATTATATAGTTTGTAGGGCATTTATTGTTGATTCTAGCGTACTCATATCATAAACATTGTAGGTAGTAACTGTGGAATCAATTTTCTTATTTAGTCCTGCAAGAACTTTTCCCGGACCAATTTCAATGAATGTCGTTATTTCTTCTTTTAGCATTTCTTGAATAGTTTGTGTCCAGTATACTGAAGAGTATATTTGCTTTGGCATTTTATCTTGTAATTCTTTTCCTGATGTTGTTATCTTTGCATCAACATTTGTTATAACTGGAATGGTTGCATCTAAAACAGTAAATGCATCCACAAATTCCTTAAATTCACTGCTGGCATTTTTCATCAGTGCTGAATGAAATGCTCCTGATACTGGAAGCGGAATACATCTTTTTGCGCCTTCATTTTTTAAGGCTTCCATTGCGCTGTTAACAGCGTCAATTTCTCCAGTTATTACAATTTGTTCAGGAGAATTAAAGTTTGCGACTGATACAATACCATCAATGCTTGAATCTGATAAGCAAGATTCAACTTTATCTTTGGTTAATCCTAAAATTGCAGCCATTGTTCCTGATGTTTTAGTTGCAGCTTCATTCATTAACTCTGCTCTTTTTGCAATTAGTTTAAGTACACTAGCTAAATCAAGAGAACCTGCTGCATACATTGCGACATATTCTCCTAAGCTGTGCCCAGCAACCAAAGCTACTTCAAGATTTGTTTTTTCTTTTAATGCTTCCAATGCAGCTATTGATACAGTTAAGATCGCAGGTTGTGTATGTATTGTCTTTTTAAGTTCTTCTTCAGGGCCATTAAAGCAGATTTCAGATAAGTCATAACCAAGAATTTCATTTGCCTTATTAAATATTTCCCTAGCTTTATCTGAACTTTCAAACAATTCTTTTCCCATGCAAACCGATTGTGAACCTTGTCCTGGGAATATTAACGCAATCTTACTCATTAAGCGATTCCTTCTCTAAGTCTTACTATTGCAGTTGCACAAGTCATTCCTGCACCAAATCCGGTCAATATAGCCTTACAAGGAAGTTTTACTTTTCCTTCTTCAACTGCTTCAACTAAAGCTATTGGTATAGATGCTGCTGATGTATTGCCATATTTTTGGATATTTACAACAACTTTATTACTACTATAATTAAGTCTGTCTGCCATGGCATCAATTATTCTTAAATTTGCTTGATGGGGTATTAAGTAATCTATATCTTCTGGTGTCAACCCAGCTTTATCAATACATCCTGCTATTAAATCAGGCATTTTAGTAACTACAAATTTGTAGACTTCTCTACCATTCATTGAAACGTGTAGGGGTTTTGACTCGCAAGGTTCAACTAATGGGCAATTCTTTCCTGTAAGTGGCAATTCAATGAAGCTTCCACCTTCAGGGAAAGATAACATTTCAAGTCCTAAAATATCGTCAATACCATCTGGAGATTTTTTTAATATCATAGCTCCTGCGCCATCACCAAAAAGGACGCAAGTTGATCTATCTTCCCAGTCGACGAATTTTGAATTTGCATCTGCGGCAACAATAAGAATATTTTCGTATGTTCCTGAAGCTATAAATGCTCGAGCAACATTCATCGCATATACCATTCCTGAACATGCTGCTGTTATATCAAAAGATGCCGCATTTGGCGCGTTTATTTCTAGTTGTATTTGACAAGCTGTTGAAGGATAGGCCATTGTTGGTATAGAGGCTGCTGCGATAATCAGCTGTACTTCATTTGGGTCCATGTTTGCTTTTGCTAATGCATTTTTTGCCGCTTGGACTCCAAGAGTTACTGCGTTTTCATCTCCAGAACAAACTCGTCTTTCTTTTATCCCGGTTCGAGAGGAAATCCATTCATCGCTTGTATCAAGTATTTTTGTTAAATCTTCATTAGTAATAACTGTTTTTGGCACTGAATATCCCACGCCAGCTATCATTATCGGTACAGTCATTTTGTTACCCTTCATAAAATTCGGCGATTTTTTTGTTTACGCCTGTTTCAACTGCTTCTTTTGCAACTCTTACTGCATTTTTTATGGCATATGCTCTTGATCTACCGTGAGAGATTACTGTTATCCCTTTTACTCCAAGTAGAAGCGCTCCACCAAATTCTTCGTAGTTAATTTTTGTGTAAATTCTTTTCATAAATGGTCTTGCTAGTATACCTATAACTTTAGATGCAAAATCGCCACTGAATTCTTTTTTGATCATGTGAAATAACATCGAGGATGCACCTTCAATAGTTTTTAATGCAACGTTTCCAACGAAACCATCACAAACAATTACATCACAGTTGCCTAAAAAGACTTCTTTACCTTCGATGTTGCCTATGAAATTAACTTTGTCTTGGTTTTCTTCAAATAATTTATATGTTTGTTTAACAAGATCATTACCTTTGCCTGGTTCTTCACCTATATTTAGAACTCCAATACGTGGATTTTCTATTCCTAAAACATTTTTAGAAAAAGTTGCACCCATAACTCCAAATTGATATAACATTTCCGGAGTACTATTTGTATTTGCTCCTGCATCAATGAGCACTGTTGGTTGCTTCATTGTTGGCAATGTTGTGCAAATTGCAGGTCTTTCAATTCCAGGAAGTCTTCCTAATCCAAATAAACTTGCCGCCATTGCTGCACCTGTTGAACCGGCTGCAACTATGGCATCAGCGCTTCCTGAGGCAACGGCATCAACAGCTAAAACAATAGAAGATTTTTTCTTTTTACGAATAGCCTGCCCAGGAGCTTCACCCATTTCAATTATTTCTGATGCATGAGTTATCTTAATATCAAGCTTTTTAAGATCAATTTTTATTCTTTTTGGCTTAAATAATCCGCCGCCAAGATAAACGATACCTTCTTGCTCAATTCTATCAAGTTCTCGTTCTATTTTATCCTGTTTGCCTACGAGCTCTATTGGAACATTATAGTCCCAAGCTCCCCAAACTGCACCTTCAACAATTTCTTTTGGCGCATAATCGCCACCCATTGCATCGATAGCTATTCTAGTCATTATTTATTCACTCTTCCCTGTTTTTTTATTATTCTTCAGTTGTTTCTTCTGTTGTTTCAGCTTTAACTTCTTCAACAATTTCAACTTTTGTTTCTTCAACTACTTCTGCTTTTTTTGCTTTTTTTACAGCAGGTTTTTTCTCAACTTTTTTAGGTGTTTCATCTGCAACAAAATCAGCTGATTTTATGCTTACTGCTTTTCCTTTATAATATCCACAGGCTTTACAAACTGTATGTGTTAGAGCAAGCTCTCCACAGTTTGTGCAAGTTGTTGTTTCTGGAACTGTTGCTTTCCAATTTGATCTTCTATGTCCTTGAGCCGAATGACCCACTCTCTTCTTTGGTACTGCCATAATTAATCATCCTTTTCTATTTTTATTGATTTAAATATTTCTAATCTAGGATCTGAATTTTCTTTTTTTATATATTGTTCTATTTTTTCTTCACCTATACAATTTATATCACAAACAAGTTTATTTGGAAGGTTTAATATTACAGATTGATAAATTAAATCAGTGATATCTATCTCTTCAGCCCCATTTAACTCTTCAACAAATGAGCCTTCTTTTAACTCTACTTCCTCTTTGTATTCTTCATGCAAAGAGTGTTTAACAAATGTTTCATCAATATTGATAGAAACACTCTTCTCGAATTTCTTAAGGCAGTTATCGCACTCTAATGAAAGCGTTGCAGATACATTGCCTGTGACGTTGATGTACTCTTTGTCAAGCGATTTAACAAGCAAAATAGCCTTAACGGGGATTGCGGTGTTCAAATCATCTATTACTTCACTAAACTCTATATTAACTTGTCCGTTTTTTGAATTTTCTAATTCTGAAATACTTATTCTCATTTTTATAATTGTATTTGCAAGAAATTATTTGTCAAATTAAAAGCAACCTTTCGGTTGCTTTTTTGTTTTACTGTCCATATTTAAATGATCGGCTAATGGAACTGTCTCTTAATGATGTTGCTGATTGTATTTCTTGATCAACCATTTTTAATTGAGAGTTATAAAGTTCCAATTGCATATCTAACTTTTTATCTAGTGCATCTAACCTGTCTTTTTTTGCGTTGAGTTGTTTTACAAAATCAGAATCAGTGTCCATGTCATTGCCCATACTGATCATTTCTTGTATGGTTTTACTCAATGCCATCTTGCTTTCAGTAATGGTTGTGATCTTGCTTTCCAAGTCATTTCTGAACTGTGTTAGATACATTAATCTGAATGTTGCTGCTGCCAATCCCATAGGATTTTATCCTTTATCTGGTTTCGTTGAGTGTTCTTCCTCTAAGGAATACGTGTTCGTTATTCTGTGCAATTATTTGTTCCATTTGTGATAGCCTGTATTTTTGGTAATTTAGCCTATATCTAGCCATCTTTATTTTCTTGTTTATAGCAAGAAATTCTTTAACTGAGCCTTGGACTTCTTTTACAAAAGCTTTTACAGGGTTTCTTTTTCTTAAAAATGATCTGGAAAATTGAATAAAATTGATCAACTTTTGAAGATTTGCTCTGAATGATTGCTGTATTATTGCCTGTTGTAACAATTTGAACTCCTTGTTTATCACAAGAACTACATATATATAAAAACAATTAATCTTTTATTATTTACTAGTTATCGGGTCTTGTAACAAAAACTTAATATATTTTTATTTGTAGCTCTTTATAACCTTACCTACTTTTTAATAATCGGAGTTTGAAAAGCAATCTTTAAACATTAATGAAATAAAGTATATATTTTTTACAAAAATTAATAAATGCTTTTTACTATTTTAGTTGTTAATCCATTTTTTGAAAAAATTTAGTCCGGCTTTTGAGCTTTTTTCAGGATGAAATTGAACAGCAGTTAAATTGTTTTTCTGAATCGAGGCACAAAACTCGCCATGGTAATCACTGGTTGAGGATACGATTGATTTGTCTTCTGGTTTGACATAATAAGAGTTTACAAAGTAAAAATACTCACTTGTTAAAAACGAATTTGTTTCTGTTGTATTTATTTTATTCCAACCTATTTGGGGAATTTTACCCTGAGTGAATTTCTTAACTTCACCTTTTAATATTCCTAAACCAGATATATCTGGCGCCTCTTCGCTATTTTCAAATAAAATTTGCAGGCCAATGCAGATTCCAAGAAATGGTGTATCTTTTTCAATAATTTCTCTTATTGTGTTATCTAGACCTTTGTTTTTTAAGTTTAACATCGCCTGTTTGAAATGACCTTGTCCTGGAAAAATAATTTTTCCTGCATTTAGTATTTTTGTTTTATCAGATGAAACTTCAAAATCAGCACCAAAAAATGACAGCATATTTGCAACACTTTTTAGGTTTCCCGATTCGTAGTCAACAATTATTGTTTTCATTAGAAAGTAAATCCGTCTTCTTTCATTCTTCGAATTACATCTTTTAAGTCATCATCAGTTGCAACTACTGATATTCTAAAAAAGCCTTCACCATAGTTTCCAAAAGCATTGCCCGGAACGAATACTATGCCAGATGTCTTTAGTACTTCTTCGGTAAATTCTGCTGAGGTTTTATATCTTGGAGGAATTGGCAACCATAAATAGAATGTTGCTTTTGGAATATTTAGAGAATCCATATTCCAACCAAGTTCTTTAAATCCATCCACAAGTATTTTTTGTTTTGCTTCAAATCCATTTACAGCTTCTTCTATATATTTGTCACCTTCATTGCTATTTAGCACTTGCGCTGCCGCTTTTTGAAGAGCTTTATATATGCCTGTGTCAATTGTAGATTTTAGTTTACCGAACATTTCAATTACTTCTGAATTTCCGCACACCCACCCGAGTCGCCAGCCAGTCATTGCATATGGCTTTGAGAATGAATGAAATTCTACAGCAACTTCTTTTGCTCCATCAACTTCTAGTATGCTGTTTGGTTTTTCTTCCCCAACAAAACTCATATCAGCATATGCCGCATCACTTATTAGTAAGAGACCATGTTTTTTGCAAAACTCTACTACATGTTTATAGTACTCAATATTTGCAGTTGCTCCAAGTGGATTATTTGGGTAGTTAATCACAACAGCTTTGACTTTTGCTTTATCATAGCCATCTTTTTCTAATGATTCCATTACTTCATCCAATGAAGGCATATAGTTATTTTCTAAAGTTAGTGGGATTGGATAAGCTTGCCCCCCTGAAACTTTCAGCATTTCTTTGTATGAGGCGTATCCAGGATCTGGAATTAATACAATTTCTTTATCGGTTTCAACGGTTGTTGGATTTATGATTTCTCTAATTAGATTTGCTATTCCTTCTTTTGAACCAATTAAGGAAAAAACTTCTGTTGTGGGATTAATATCTACGCCGAATCTGTTTTTCATTCTTTTTGCTATAGCTTCTAAATAAAAATTCTCACCTTTTGGACTTGAGTATGTATGAATCCCCGGTTCATCAAGAGCTTCTTTTAGTTTATCTATAACATACTGAGGCGGCGCCTGAACAGGAGCTCCCATAGAAAGAGAAATTGGGGCTCTTCCTTTTGCTTTTAGTTCGGGAGTCATTTTTGTTGTTTCTTGTTTTATTTTAAACATTATATATGTTTCTAATGATTGAACATAGTCATTAAATAGGTGTTTCATTTTGTCTCCTTATTCTTTTGTTTCAGACTGCCATGCCCAAGCATTGTGGTTGTGAATACTTTCATAGGCTTCTATTTCTGTTTCAAAATATTTAATTCTGGGGTCTTGTCTAAGCAGTATAACAAGATCTCTAAGAGCATCTTCAACAAATTTTGGGTTTTGGTACGCTTTTTCTGTTACGTATTTTTCATCACTTCTTTTTAATAATGGATAAACAGGGCAAGAACCACATGTTTCTATCATATCAATTAAATCTTCTATCCAAATGTGTTCATTTTCTGCATAGCTCACCTTTAAGTTGATGAGGGCTCGTTGGTTATGAGCGCAATTATCCGAAATCTCTTTTGAACAAGGACAAAGTGTTGTGACTGGTACTTTTACCCCAAGTATAAATCTGTAATTATCTTTATCCAGATCACCTTCAAATGAACACTCATAGCCCATTGGAAAAATAGCTTTGCTAACAGGTGATTTCTTATCGATAAAATATTTAAAAGAAAATTTAACATGGGCACTTTGCGCATGAAGCTTTGTTTGAATATCTTTTAATATTCCTTTTATATCAACGCCTAGCAAATCTTTTTGCCTATAATCATTCAGAACTTCCATAAAACGAGACATATGAGTCCCTCTATATTTTTGTGGAAGTGCTACACTCATTCGTGCTTTTGCGCTTACTATTTGGTTTTCTGCATTTTTTCGTTGAATAACTAGTGGTATTTCAACGTCATTTACTCCAACCTTTTGTATGTCTATTCCTCTTATATCATTTTGATTTTGAATATCTTTAAGTGTTTTTTTTTCTGTATTAGTCATTTTAAAAATCTATATCTTCTGTCGAATTACTTTCTAGTGCTGTTAAAAGCTTTAATGCGGCTTTTTTTTGAGTTTCAGGCGGAGCCAATCTTAACAATTCTACCGCTTTTAACATAACAGGATCTTTGTCGTACCAACGGTTTCCTTTTCCTGAATATTGGGTAACCATATTGTAGACGCTTTCTATAACATCTTGGGCAACCTGCTCTTGAAGCTTTAGTATAAAATCAGAGGCTGTTGAATTTGCTTCACCTGTTTCAGTCTGCAATCTCAATAATTCCAATGCTTCTTGTAAAATAGGATCTTTATCATACCAGCGTCTGAATTCTTGCATTTATTCTTCCTTTTGCTCACTCGTGTTCAATAAATTAATTATAATGCTTTTTACGTCATTGTAAACAGTGTCTATTGAGTTGTTTGCATTTACCACTTTTATTCTGAGGGGATTATTTGTAGCTAGTTTAAGATAACCTTCTCTGACTTTTTTATGAAAATCAATGCCGGCTGCCTCTATTCGGTCTTTTTCGTTTCCAACTCGTGTCTGAGCTACTTCAGTATCTACATCAAAAAGAATTGTTAAATCAGGTGTGAGTCCATTAGTTGCAATTCTATTTAGCTCTGTAAGCTTGTTTACATCTCTACCACGACCGTAACCTTGATAAGCAAGTGTTGAATCAGTGTGCCTATCACATAAAACAATTTTACCTTCATCTATTGAGGGCTTAATAAATGTATCAACATGCTGTGATCTATCCGCAAGATATAGAAACATTTCACAATTGTCAGACACTACACCTTTATGGTGTAGTACAATTTCTCTTATTTTTTTTCCAACTTCAAGTGACCCAGGCTCTCTTGTTATAGCAACATTATATCCAAGCTCGTTTAACAACTCAGCTGTTTTGTTGAGCTGTGTTGTTTTTCCACAGCCATCTGCTCCCTCAAATGTTATAAATAGACCTTTTTGCATTTAAATTTTGTCCCACCCTGTGTATTTCTGAAGAACTTTTGGTATTGAAATAGAGCCATCTTCGTTTTGGAAGTTCTCAAGTATTGCTGCAAAAGTTCTTCCAACAGCTAGTCCTGAGCCATTTATAGTATGCACAAACGCTGGCTTTCCTGTGGCTTTTGATCTATAGCGAATATTTGCTCTTCTTGCTTGGAAATCACCAAAGTTAGAACAACTTGATATTTCTTTGTAGGCGTTATAAGAAGGAAGCCATACTTCAAGGTCAAAACACTTTTGGGCAGAGAAGCCAATGTCTGCTGAACATAGTGCAATTCTTCTATAAGGTAGTTCCAGTAGTTCTAAGATCTTTTCTGCATTTAGGGTTAGTTTTTCATGCTCTTCAGGGCTATCTTCTGGAAGGCAAAGTTTTACAAGTTCAACTTTATTAAATTGATGTTGTCTTATAAGACCTCTGGTATCTTTTCCGGCAGAACCGGCTTCACGTCTAAAGCAAGGAGTGTATGCAGTCATATATTTAGGAAGATCTTCCTCATTAAGTATTTCATTTGAGTATACGTTTGTTACTGGAACTTCGGCTGTTGGAATTAAATATAAATCTTCTTCCTCACATTTATACATATCTTGTGCAAATTTTGGAAGTTGTCCTGTTCCTGTCATTGCAGCTGAATTAACTAATACAGGAGGAAGCATTTCTTCATATCCATGAAGATTTGTGTGCGTGTCTAAGAAAAAGTTAATTATTGCCCTTTCTAATTGAGCTCCTTTTCCTCTATATAGTGAAAATCTTGATTGAGAAAGTTTTACACCTCGTTCAAAATCAACCAAGTTTTTCTCAACTGCTATATCCCAGTGAGCTTTTAGTTCAAAATCTTTGTTTGTAGGTTCTGAGAAGGTTTTTACCACGACATTGTCATTTTCAGATGTTCCTATTGGTGTTGTTTCATCTGGTGTGTTCGGGATATTCAAAAGAGCGGTTTTTTGTTGCTCATCAAGTTGGATTTCTTGCTCTTCTAATTCTTTTATGCTGTCACCCATTTCTTTTACTTTAGATTGGATTTCATCAGTATTTTTGCCTTCTTTTTTCAATACGCCTATCTCTTGAGAAATGGATTTTCTTTGAGATCTTAACTCGTCGGCTTGAGTTTGTATTTTTCTTCTTTTTACATCTATTTCAAGAACAGAATCAATCGATAAATCAGGATTTCTTCTTTTTAATAATTCATTTACTTTTTCGGGATTTTCTCTAATGCTTTTAATATCCAACATGATAAATTACCTCTTTTCTAAGATAATATTAGTAAAAATAAATAAAAAATGGAAGTTTGAATTATTTTATTAATATTTTGGAACTTTGTTTGTTTTATGTTAACTTGTAGATAGACTTGGGGGAGAAACAAATGACTCTTATAAAAGAAGGGGAAACTAAAAAAGTTTTCTCAACTGATTCTGATAAAACAGTTTTGATTAAATTTAAAGATCTTTTAAATAATGCTGAATCAAATGAGTTTGTAGACTTAACTACGAGAATAAATTCTTATATGTTTTCAAAGTTGGCCGGCATTGTTTCATCGCAATTTGTTAGAAGTGCTGATTTTGACTCTTTTTTTGCAAAGAAAGTTGAAATGGTTCCATTGACATTTTTTCTACATAATTTTGTAGCTGGTTCTCTTGCTGTTCGTAATAGCTATAACGTAGGTGAGTGGTTTCCTTATCCGTTTTTAGAGTATATCATTACTGACGAAGAAAAAGGAAAACAATATGTAGGAGAGCCTGAGGTTGTTCGACAAGAAATTCTTAATTATTCTCAAATAGATGTAATGGTTGAGTTTGCAAGAAAAGCAAACCAAGCTTTGTGGTCTGATTTAAGAAAAAAGAATCTTTATCTTATTGATGTAAAGCTTAAATTTGGCTGGGATTCTGATCGCAATATAATATTAGCTGACGAAATTACTCCATATAATTGCAGGTTCTGGCTAAGAACAAATGGCGGCGCATTGGATTTTGATATCTATAGAGATAATCCAACTGATCCCCAAAAACTGTTAAATTCATATAGGCAAATAGCTGAAATGCTTGGGTGCTAAATTGGGTAGTTATAAGCGTAGTGAGTACTAAATGAAGGTCGCAATAATTGTTTTCCCTGAAATGAATTCTGATATCGACTTATTTAAGGCATGTGAAACAGCTGGTTGGTATCCTGAATATGTTTATTATAGTCAAAATAGTTTAGATAGCTTTGAACTTGTAATCCTGCCTGGTTTTAATTCTTGTAGTGAGAATGATTCTCATATTCAACAGGCAGTCTATTCGCCTATTATTACCGAGGTTAAATCGTTTAATTTGCAAAAAAAGGGCGTTATTCTGGGAATTTCCAGTGGGTTTAAAATTCTTTGTGAAATTGGTCTTCTTCCTGGGGATGTTGTACCTAATGAAAATGGTAAATTTATATGTACAGATAGCGATTTGACTTTATATGAATATGGAGTTGCAAGGAAAGTTGTTCTTCCAATTGCGCATTCTGTTGGCAAATTTGTTGTTAATCCTAAAATATTGAACTATTTAGAAGAAAATAATATGGTTTTTCTTCAATATGTAAGAACTCCAAATGGTTCAGTTGGGGATATTGCCGGCCTTATTGATAGAGAAAAGGGAGTTGTTGGAATGATTCCACATCCTGAAATATTTGCTTCTGGAGTTAATGGTCATGAAGATGGAAAATTGATTTTGAAAATAATTGAAAATCTAGTTGATGAAGTGAAAAGCAGGGTTTAAATTTTTAAGTTCCTTTTTATGTTGTGATGTTGTATTATGATATTATGCTAGGGATGTTTTCAGTATTTATAGGTGGAGGAATTGGTGCCTTGTTGAGGTACTTAATTTGTTCTTTTTATGCAAAGTCTTGTTCGGTGGGTTTTCCTTATCATACGTTTGCAATAAATGTCATTGGTAGCTTTATTTTAGGGTTTTTTATTTATGCTTTCAATACTAAAACCGGTGTTGATACAAATTTTAAATTATTTTTAACAGTTGGTATTTGTGGCGGGTTTACCACTTTTAGTACTTTTTCTGTAGAATCGCTTCACTTATTAAAGCAAGGTAGAGTATTAGAGTTTTTTGCCTATACATTTGGTAGTGTTTTCATTTGTCTTTTGGGTGCGGCAATAGGAGCATATTTTGCAAAATTTGTTTAAAAAAAGGGTATTGTTTGTTGGAATGCCTGATATGGCATTGATTTGTTTTTCACGATTATATGATGCTGGTATAAATATTGTTGCTGCTGTTCCACCATCCAAGTCAGAGCCTACATACAATTATTTTATGGATTTTGTTGGGCAATATTCTATTCCCATTATAAGTTATGAAAATTCGATGAAAGATCCTGCATTTATAAAAAAAATTCTAGATGTTAATGCTGATATTGCTGTTGTATGCTCGTATAATAGATTATTTCCAAGTGAATTTTTGAATACAGCAAAAGACGGGTTTATAAATGTTCACCCATCTCTTTTACCCGATTATAGGGGAGGAAATCCTTATTCTCATGTCATTATCAATGGTGAAACAGAGACTGGAGTTACTTTACATTTTATGGATTCGACATTTGATACGGGAGATATAATATCTCAGCATAAGGTTCCATTGGATAAAACAGAAACAATGGGTACTTTATTTACAAGGTTAAATTATTTGGCTTCTGATGCTTTAATAACAGCGCTAAGGTTTTACAATGAACATTCTACTCTTCCACGAGTTCCACAACCTGATGGTATTTTTAAAAAAGCTAATGCAATTGATATAAAATTTGGGAATAATATTATTGATTGGAGTAAGTCAGCAGAAGAATTAGAAAGATTTATACGTTCGTTAAATCCGTTTATTTCTGCATTTACCAGATTTAGAGGTGATTTTTTCAAAATTCACACTGCGCATTTTGAAAAAAAGAAAACGAAGTATTCACCAGGCACTATTTGTTGTATCAAGGATAAGTTAGGTGTGGCATGTGGTGAAGGTATCTTGTATTTAAAAATTCTACAAGCTGCATCCTACTTTATTGGTGATTCTAAGGATTTCATAAGATTATACAAACCTAATATTGGAGAAAAATTTGAATAATGGATAAATTGCACTTTTTAACCGCTGGCATGCCTGTAAAAACAGGAAATGCAGGATATCAAAAAGCTTTTGAGCTACTAAAAGAATTTAATCTTGACGGCATGGAATTAGAATTTGTGCATGGAGTTAGGATGAAGCCAGAAAACCAAGAACTGGTTAAAAATTTGATTAAGAATGAAAATTTTTTGGTTACAGCACATGGACCTTATTATATAAATCTGAATTCAAAAGAACAAGAAAAGATTGATGCTAGTATAGTTAGAATTCTAGATACTGCAAGAATGGCTAAATCTTTAGGCGCGTATAGTATTACTTTTCATGCAGCATTTTATACAGGACAGCCAAAAGACCAAGTTTTTAAAGCTGTTGAGTCAGGAATGCAAATAATTTGTGATACTTTGAAAGAAGAAAACAATGATATATGGATAAGACCTGAAACGACAGGGAAACCAACGCAATGGGGTGACTTGGAAGAAATTATTGCAATATCAAAACAATTTGAGAATGTATTACCCTGTGTTGATTTTTCCCATCTTCATGCGAGATATAATGGAATATCTAATACTTATGATGAATTTGCTAGAATTTTTGAAAAAATTGGAAAAGAACTTGGACAAAAAGCTTTAGATAACTTCCATGCCCACTTAGCTGGTATTGCATATTCAGAAAAAGGCGAAAAACACCATCTTATGCTTGCTGAAAGTGATATGAATTATAAAGACCTAATGAAAGCATTTAAAACATTCAATATTAAAGGAGCAATTGTTTGTGAAAGTCCAACTATGGAGGATGATGCTATATTGTTGAAAGAGTATTATTTATCATTATAGTGGTTTTGCAGTTTATACAATTCTAAAGTATTCTCCATCAACATCGCAATGGTCATTGGGCCTACGCCCCCTGGCACTGGCGTTATAAATGATGCTTTATCTTTTATTTTATCAAAATCAACGTCGCCATAGAGTTTATTCTCGATCCTACTTATTCCAACATCAACAATAATTGCATCGTTTTTGACCATATCTTCGGTTATATAATTTGCTTTTCCAATCGCAGAAATAATAAGCTCAGCATTTTTTGTATGTTCTTTTATATTTTTCGTTTTGCTATGTGCCATTGTTACTGTTGCATTTTCTTTTTGTAGCAACAATGATATTGGCTTTCCAACAATATTCGAACGTCCTAAAACTAATGCATTTATTCCTTCAAGTTTAATATCATATTCTTTTAAAAGCCTTATAATTCCTTTAGGAGTGCATGGAATCGCATAAGGTTTTTTGCCAGAAAGTAGCTTGCCACTGTTTAGAGGATGAAAACCATCAACATCTTTGAGTGGGTCAATAACTTCAAGTATTCTATCTGTATTAATTTGCTCTGGTAGTGGCAGTTGTACCAATATTGCATTAATTTCTTTATCTTCATTAAGAATATGTATATGTTCAATTAAATTATCTTCAGTAATGTCGTTTGGCAGTGTAAGAATTAACGAGTCTATTCCTATTTCTTCTGCCATTTTTTGTTTGTTTTTTACATAAATCTGGCTGGCAGGATTTTCGCCAACAAGTATAACTGCGATTTTAGGTTTTGTTGTCAGTTTTTCAATTTCATTTTTTAGGCCTGTTTTTATTTTTTGAGCAAGTTTTTTCCCATCTAAAATAATTGACATTTTATCTCCTATAACATTGGAATATTGAGTCTGTAATAGAATTGTTTTATTGCATTTTTAACAGCTTCAGATTCTCTACTTATTGGATTTTCTTTTAGCGATATATCTTCTTCTATAACTCCCAATGTATCTAAATTGTATTTTTGCAATAACTTATAGACTGGCTCTATTTCTAGGTTTTTAACTTTGTTTAATATAACTCCCATTTGATAGCCGGCAGCATATTTAGAAGAAAATTCTTCTATTCTTTTTGCTAGATGAATAGATTCTTCTGTTGGTTGTGCAATTATGAGCGTAACGTCTATATCAATTTCAACAAGTTGATTTAGGTATTTTAGATCAAATTCACAATCAAAAAGAACTATATCATAACTTTTCATTAATTTGACTAAAGAATCGTTGATTTGACCCGTAATTGGGCATCTGCAATCTTTGGATCCAACTAACCAAGAAACAATTAAATCTGAGCTCTCGTCTAGTGGTTCTAGGATATCTTCAAGAGCCCATTCAATATATTCTTGCTTATTCATTTGTTCTGGGATACCGGTTTTGTACTCATGCTTTCCGCTTCTAATGCCGTAGATGGTGTTTCTGATATCTTTCCCAAAGCTGTGTCCAAGTTCACTTGCCAGATCGTTGTCAAATAACAATATTGATTTCTCAGGGTGTTGTTCTCTTAGTAAATGGTATAAATTCTTGGTAATTGTAGTTTTTCCGTTTCCACTTTTTCCCGTGATTGCTATTGTTATTGTCATTAAATTTCCCCATATTTGTTTTTCATATTTTTAGAAATTACATTTACTATTTCCATTGCTTTTGTTGCCAGTTCAATATTTAATCCCCCAGCGCCACAAGATGGAGTGATTATGCTATGCATTAGAAGTTTTTCTTTATCTAAGCCCTTTCTGCAAATCAAGTCAATGCTGTCTTCCAGTTTGTTAGTTAATGACTCTGCATTCGATTTTGATAATGCTTCCGAATCAAGTGTTGGAACAATTCCCCACGCTATAAATCCATTGTTTTTGATGAAGTTACTGATTTTATCTGCATATGCAGTAATGCTTTTTGAAAAAGCAAAAGTATCAAAATTAATTATGTCAGGATTGCAATCCAATATTAAGTCCCAGTCTGCTTTCCCGCAGCAATGTACCCCAACCAAGGCGCCATTTTGTTTAATTATGTTAATTATTTCTTTAAATGCATTTTGAACATCTTCTTTTTGAACGGTGATGAAGGCTGAAGTTCCAAATTGACTCATAGTTGGCTCATCTAGAAAAATAATTGGTGTTGTTTCAGGGCTTGCTTCTTTTATCTTATTTATCTGCCATAGTGCTTTTAATGCCAATGCTTTAATCAAAATGTCTTTATAAGTTTCATCATAAAATATACATTTTTTATTAATATCTGTTATGCTTGTTCCCCAGGTGAATGGACCAGTAATTTGTCCTTTAGCATATTTAGGTTTGTTTTCTCTTACTTTAGAAAGGAATAAATCAATACTGCTTGAGTAATTGTCCTTTATTCCATAGTTAGCAAGTTTTTCAATATTTCCAAGCTCAACAATGTCTGAATAATCTGTATAAAAATCTTCTAGCTCTGCATAAAAATCTTCGGATTCAGAATCGAAGTAAAATGTTTTTTCTTCGTTATTTACAACCATTCCTGGGATGTTCTGCGTAAATTGGATAATCATATCTTCTCTGGCATCAACCTTTGATAACTGCGGCCAGAAAGGTACGTCTTCAAAATTATTCCAGATTAAATCAGTGGCTGATTGAGCATCACTGTGCGGAAGGCTTCCTATTGCTATTGCAGATAAGCTAAGTGTTGACAAATTAGTCTCCTCACCCAAAACATTTGTGTTTTGTATATAATCTTTTCAAAATTTATCAACAATTATAATATTAAACAATATAATTATTCAACTTGTATAAATTTATGAACCTGTGGGATTAGACGAATATTATCATATTGACCTATGAATTTAGAATGTATATCTATAAGTTCTCTCGGCGTTATTCTCATTGAATTATTTATCATTACTGGTTGTAAAACAATTAGAAGATGGTGTTTTTTTGCTAATTCAATACAACTTTTTATTTCTTCTTCAGATATGGTTTCATCAAAAACGACTTTTAAAAAAATATCTTTTTTGTATTTTACACAAATATTTATGAAAACTTTATGCCTTTTTAGCAGATTTTCTAACTTTGTTGCTGAGTTTAATTTTATATCCATACTAACTATGTCAACAAATTTGATTATTTTTCTTAATTCTCTCACCAGCGTTCCATTGGTTTCTAAGTATATTTTATGAGTATTCTTTTCAAGAAAATCTTTTAAGAAAATGACGTCAAGGAGCGGCTCACCACCAGTCAAACTTATGCTATGTATGTTGTTTGTTCCAACTTCTTCAATTTTGTTCAATAGTTCTGTTGAAGAAAGTCGTGGAGTATTCATATCGGGTTTGTAGTTTGTATCACAATATGCACATGCTAAATTGCATTTGCAGAATCTTACAAAAATTTGCTCAAAACCAACGTATGGCCCCTCTCCTTGAATTGATTTGAATATTTCTTTTACGTAAGTTATTTTTTCGCTACGTTGCATTTTTCATACTCTTCCTAACATCTTCTCTTGATAGAAGCTTTAATTTTTCGTATAGTTGTATTTCTTCAATAGTAAGCGATTTTGGCATTTCTATTTTAATGATTACAACTTGGTCTCCCTTTATTTTACTTTTTTGATCAAGCATTCCTTCTTGTGCAAGTCTGAATTTTTGGCCGGAAGAAGTGAGTGGAGGAATTTTCATTGAGACTTTTCCTTCAAGTGTAGGAACCTCTATTGTTGTACCTAAAGCCGCTTCAAAAGGTGTTATTGGAATTTCACAACTGACGTTGTTGCCATCAAACTTAAAGAAAGCATTGTTCTCTACTTCAATTGTAAGATAAAGGTCACCATTTCTTCCTCCATTTGAACCTTTAGTCCCTTCATTTGCAATTCTTATTTTTGAATCATTTACAACATTTGCAGGGATTCTGACATTTAGCTTTTTATGAAGTGATGTTTCTCCACTTCCTTTACATATGGGGCAAACTGCTCCATTTATAAACCTATTTCCATTGCAATTTGGACATTTCTCAGTATGTAAAATATTTACTTTACGGTTTGTTCCATTAATCGATTCACTGTATGAAATTTTTACTTTCATCGTGATATCGCTTCCATTTTCAGTTTTTGGCCTCTTCTTTTTTTCTTTAGAAAATGAATCTTTACTTCCTGTTTCAAAGATTCCATCAAAAATGTCATTTAACACTTTTGAAAAACCTTCTTTTTGTTCTTGATTTTTTGCCTTTTGGGCTGATGGCGGTGGAGTATATGTTGTTTTTTGTGCGTTAGACGTTGAGGAGTATGCTTTTTTCTGCTGAGCTCTTGATGAAGAGTTTCTTCTTTGGGAATAGCCTTTTATACGATCATACATGCCTTTTTCTTGCTGGTTATTTAATACTTCATAAGCTTCTTTTATGCGCTTAAATTTTTCGACACTTATACTATCTTTATTTACGTCAGGGTGGTATTTTCTTGCAAGTCGCCTGAATGAAGATTTTATGTCGTCTTCACTTGCAAAAGGCTCTAGCTCTAAGTCTTTATAATAATCTTTATTGTAATAGTTGTTCACTTAACATTACTCCTGATTTTATTTTACGTAATATTTTTGAAATATCAATCTAAAGTTAGGTATATTCAACTATACTGTTTAACATATTTTACTTTTGTTCGTGATTTATATTAATATATGGAGAGATTTGAGAAGAGGAGTATCGGGTATGGAAATTGATGTTATAAAACAAACAGATGACGAAGTTGCTGTATTAATTGAAAAAGAATTAGAAAGACAAAGAAACACAATAGAGTTAATTGCTAGTGAAAACTTTACTTCTGAAGCTGTTATGGCAGCTTGTGGCACTGTTTTAACAAATAAATATGCAGAAGGTAAACCTTATAAAAGATTTTATAATGGGTGTGAATTAGTTGATAAAATTGAAGAATTAGCGCAAGAAAGAGCAAAAAAACTTTTTGGTGTTGAACATGCTAACGTTCAGCCACATAGTGGGGCTCAAGCTAACATGGCAGTCTTTCTTTACGCGCTAAAACATGGCGATACTGTTATGGGCATGGATTTGTCAAATGGTGGTCACTTAACCCACGGCTCTCCGGTTAACTTTTCTGGTTTGTATTTTAATATTGTTTCTTATGGTGTAAACGAATTTGGTGAAATAAATTATGAAGAAGTTGAAAAGTTAGCAAAAGAGCATAAACCAAAAATGATTATTTGTGGTGCAAGCAACTATTCGAAAATAATAGATTTTAAAAGATTTAGAGAAATTGCAGATTCTATCGGAGCTTACTTAATGGCTGATATTGCTCATATAGCAGGACTTGTTGCAGGAGGCGTTCATCCTTCACCAGCTGGTTATGCTCATTTTATAACAACAACAACACATAAAACATTGCGTGGACCAAGGGGCGGGATTATTATGTGTTCTGAAGAACATGCAATGGGAATTGATAAAGCTGTTTTCCCGGGAATTCAGGGAGGTCCTTTGGAGCATATAATTGCAGGTAAGGCAATTGCTTTAAAAGAGGCTTTAGATCCTTCTTTTGCTGTTTATGCAGATCAAATTGTTAAAAATGCGAAAGCCCTGGCTCAATCGCTTATGGATGAAGGAATGGATATTGTTGGGTCTGGCACTGATAACCACTTAATGACATTAGATTTAAGAAAATTCAATAAAACAGGTAAGGATATTGCAAATGTGCTTGAACGAGTTGGTATTACTGCAAATAAAAACACAGTACCTAATGATCCGCAAAGTCCATTTGTAACAAGTGGTATAAGACTTGGGACAGCTGCTATGACAACTAGAGGATTCAAAGAAGATGAAATGGTCGAAGTCGGAAAAATTATTGCATCTGCTGTTACCGTGTGTGATAATGAACTTGCTTTGCAGAACTTAAGAGAGCGTTCTCAAAAGTTGTGTGATAAATATCCGTTGTACTAAGGTAAGAGATTATGACAATTATTAAATTATCAGAGGCACATATTATTGGTGCTATTATATCATTCCTGTTAGGTATTTTTATAGTGCCATTGGTTATTTTCTATTCTGAAAAAAAAGGGTTAGTTGATAAGCCAAATGAGAGGAAAATTCACTCAACACCAATTCCAAGGTTGGGTGGTGTTGCGATTTGGCTGAGTACAATGTTAACATTTGTTTTTCTATTGTTGCTTAGTTACTATCCTTATGGTTCATTGCTTTCCGGGATCTTACTTGGAAGTTCATTAATGTTTCTTTTGGGATTGATTGATGATATATATGTTTTAGATGCAAAATTTAAGCTTTTTATTCAGATCAGCATTGCAACGATTGTTTTTGCTTTGGGCATTCGCATAGATAGTTTGTATAACCCCTTTGGGAGCCCAATTCACTTAAATTTAATTATTTCTTACTTTATAACGTTAATGTGGATTGTTGGAATAAGTAATGCCGTTAATTTTATAGACGGCATCGATGGTCTTGCTGGTTCTGTTATTACAATTAGCTCAGTGACTTTAGGGTTAATTGCTGTGGCAATGGTTCCTCCAAGCACAATTAGTGCGTTAATTGCTTTTATTCTTGCAGGTTCTATGTTAGCCTTTTTAACTTACAATTTTAATCCCGCTAAGATTTTTATGGGAGATTCGGGAGCTTTGTTTGCTGGTTTCCTTCTTGCAACTCTTTCGATTACCGGGGTTATGAAAACAGCTGCTTTGGCAATGTTAGTTCCTTTATTCGTTTTATCGGTTCCTATTCTTGATATTACGTTTTCTTCTCTTCGTAGAATTTGTAAAGGAACGTCGCCATTTGTAGCTGATGCGGAACATATTCATCATAAGTTGTTGAAAGCAGGGTTTTCTCAAAATAAGACTGTCTTTACGTTAGCAACATTTGCAGTTTTATCTGGGGCATTAGCAACTTTTCTTGTAAGCTCATCTCTGGTAAAATATTTTATATATGCCATTGGAATTTCATTAGTAATGTTAGTTTTGAATGTCTTGGCAAAAAAATAGTGAGGAATATTGAGTGGCTATAAAAAAAGTATTAAAGTATGGTGATCCTGTATTAAGACAAAAAGCTACAGAAGTTCATAAAGTTTCAAAAAAAATTCAGTTACTTATAGATGACCTTTTAGATACTATGTATTCTCAAAATGGAGTTGGTCTTGCTGCACCACAAATAGGAATTAGTCAAAGAATTTTTGTTATTGATACCTCTTCGTCTAATGAAACTCCACGCCCAATGGTTTTTATAAATCCAAAGATAATAAAAAAAGCTGGGGCTATGATTAGTAGTGAAGGTTGTTTGAGTTTTCCAGAGGCATTTACTTCTGTTAGAAGATATAGTAGCGTAACAATTAAGGCCCTTGATAGAAGAGGAAAGCCTTTTATTATTGAGGCTAGTGATGATGAACTTCTGGTTAAAGCCATTCAGCATGAAAATGATCATTTGGATGGAATATTATTCATCGATCATTCTCGAAATAGATTCGAAGCAGACCAAATATTATCAGAAAAAGGCTTGCCTCCGGTTGATTCCAGTTATCTTTTAGAGGAAGAAGAATTAGAAGCAATGATCTTGCAATCTGGTAATCTGGAGAGTAAGTAATGTTAAGGGTTGTCTTTCTTGGAACTCCCCAAATAGCTGTCAATAGTATAATGAAACTCTTGAATTTTGCTGATATTAAAATTCTTGGTGTTGTTACTCAGCCAGATAGGCCTTCTGGTCGTGGTAAAAAATTGCTTGAGCCACCAGTAAAGTCTTGTGCTATAGCAAATTCAATTCCTGTTTTTCAGACAGCTTCTATAAGAAAAGATAAGGCATTAATTGAGGAATTAAAAAGTTTAGAGCCTGATTTTTTTATTACTTTTGCTTTTGGACAAATTCTTTCTCAAGAAGTTCTTGATATTCCTAGAATTGCAACAATAAATTTGCATGCTTCTTTGTTGCCTAAACATAGAGGAGCTAATCCAATACAAAGATCGATATATAATGGTGATTGTGTCACAGGAATATCTACCATGATAACGGTCTTAGGTTTAGATGCCGGAGATGTATGTCTCTCGGAGCAAATAGTTATAGATGAAAATATGACAAGTCCTGAGTTAGCTATTCAAATAAGCGATAAGGCTCCTTTTCTTTTGTATAAAACTCTTAAAGGATTGAGTTCTAATGATCTTGTTCCTCAAAAGCAGGACGAATCACTAGTTACATTTGCTAATAAATTTTCAAAAGAAGATGGATGGATTGATTGGAATAAATCGTCAAAAGAGATTCATAACCAAGTAAGATCTATGTTAGATTGGCCTTGTGCATATACAAAATTTGATTCAAAAACAATAAAAATTATGGAGACAAGAATAGTTCAGGAAGATTTGGATAAAGGTGATATTCTTCCTGGTACGATTTTAAAAGTTCAAAAAACCAGTGGAATATATGTAAAAACTAAAGATTCTGTTATCTTGATAACTAAGGTGAAGCCAGAAAATAAGGCTCTTATGAGAGCGTTTGATTGGTCTAATGGTATTCAGTTAAAGGTAGGTATGAAATTTCAACAGGAGGCGCCGATCTAATGTTACAAAGAGGTATTCGGGGGGCTATAACCCTTGAAAAAAATGACGCTCAAGATATTGAGGAAGCTACAGTTGAACTTATTCAAAAATTACTTGATGATAATCAAATAAAGTCAGAACAAATATCACATGTTATTTTTACATTAACAAATGATCTTACTGCCGCTTTTCCTGCAAAATTTGCACGTATTCATTTTCGGTGGGATTTTGTTCCGATGATGTGTTTCAATGAGTTAAACATTGATGGAGCGTTAGGAAAATGCTTGAGGGTTCTTATTGTTGTTAATACTGATAAAAAACAAGATGAAATAGTGCACGCATACCTTAAGGATGCAAAGAAACTTAGACCTGACTTATTGTAAAGCCTTTAATTTATTTTCTGCTATAGTATAATTTAAATATGAGAATTTTGATAATTGGTTCAGATGCAAACGCATATGCTTTAGCAAAATATATGAGCGAACTAAAAAAGGTCGACTTGGTTTTTGTTGCTCCTGGAAATAAGTATATATGTGATTTTGCGACTTCGGTTGATATTCCTGCTTCAGATGTTGATGAGTTGGTAGATTTTGCTAAAGCATATGAAATCACTCTGACTGTGGTTGTTTCAGAGGTAGCAGTTAATAATTCTATTTCGACACTTTTTGCAAAAAATGGTCTTCATATTTTTGCTCCAACATTAGATGCAGCACGAGTATCTATTAGCAAGTCGTCCGCTAAAAAAACATTATATAAGCTAAGGGTTCAAACACCAAAATTTGGTATTTTTGATCGAGAAAATGTTGCAGTCGATTATGCACGAAAGTCGAAATACCCATTAGTTGTTAAGACAGATACTCACTCAGATTCGGAAAAACCAGTATTTTGTTCTTCTTTTAAAAAGGCTAAGAGAGCAATTGAGCTGTTTTTTGAGTCCTTTAATAAAAAAATTATTGTTGAAGATTATGTAGATGCCAAGCTTGTATCTTTTTATGTTTTAACTGATGGTTTTTCTGCTTTTCCGATTGGAAGAGTTTGCAAAAGAACTTTTGACAACGATTCTTTGATTTCATATAGCCCAGATTATTATATATCTGATGAGGTTGAGTCAAAGATAATGAGTAAGGTTGTGTATCCCATAATTGATGAAATTGCAAAACACTCATCTCCATATGTTGGGGTATTGGGGATTGATCTTTTACTAAGAAGGGATAATTTTAGTGTTTTAGAGTTTAATCCTTTTTATACTGGTGTTGATCTACAATGCATGCTTCCATTGCTTGAAAATGACTTTGCTGAATTGTGTTTGGCTGCAACATATGGTTCTTTATCTGACGAATACACCTATTTGTCATTTAGTGATAAAGTCTCAATTTCAATGAAAATTGCAACTTATATTAAAGATGTTGATTTTGGTGATTGTAAGGTAACTTATGATTTTGACGGTAGTACAATTGTTACTTCATTGGCCTCTACCTTAACGAAAGCAGTTGAACGTTTGATAAATGTTATGGATTATATCGAAGATTATGAATATGATAAAACTTCTTTGCTTTCAATTCTTGAAAGTAGGCTATAAGTGTCCAGAAAAGATAAATTCTTGAGACGTTGTATTTCTTGTTTTGAATTTAAAGAAAAAAAACAAATGATAAGAGTTATGAAGGAACATAGTTGTGGCGATATTATTGTGCAGCCGACAAATAATAGATTTGGACGTTCTCTTTACATATGCAAAAATATTGACTGTATAAATAATGCATTCAAAAAAATGAAAATTTTTAAAATATTGAAAATTGGCAAGGATAATATTCTGGAAGAAAAAATTAGAACTGTACTTGAATAATAAATTGTGTTAAAACTATAATAAGGGTAATTAGGAGAAGTAAAACACTAATGACAGTAGAAAATAAAAGGGTATATGAGGTCGCAAAAGAGCTGGGCAAGTCTAATAAAGAGATAATTGAATGCCTAGAGAATAAACTTGGAGTGATGGGCAAGTCTCACTCAAGTACATTGTCTGCTTCACAGGTCAGTAGATTGAAAGATGCATTGAAACCATCAGGGAATGCTGTTGATGCAAAGAAACCAAAAGCTTTTGTAGTTAAAAAAGCAAAAGTTGAACATAAAGAATCTGAAACAGTTAGTTCTGACAGTTCATCAAATATTGCCCCAGTACCATCTCCTTCAATTCCTAACAGAATTGAAAATGAAAAACCTGCTACTTCTGTTAATAGGCCTAATTCATCCACTCCTGATATGAGATCATTGTTAGAATACAATAATAGAAATAGTCAAAAAAGACGTGAAGAAGAATTTAGAGCTAATAGAGCAAAAAGACAGGAATCCGACCAGCGTCCACAAAGGCCTGACGGAACTAATGTTAGACCTGCTGGAGCTAATACAAGGCCTGCTGGACAAGGCTTTAATAGAAATAACCAAGCTGGAAGACCATCTCAACCACCAACTCAAAGGCCAACTTATCATCCCGATAGAAGAAATGTAATAGTGCCACGAGGACCTCAAAGACCACCTAGACCTCAGGATTCCCAGAAGCCAGCTCCTCAAGGACAAGATAGGCCGCAGGATCCAAATAAACAGCCGGTTAAAAGACATATTATTTCTCAAGAAATATATGATTCAAAATCTCCTGCTAAGAAAAAAGTTGTAAAAGGCAAAGAAAAACAATATAAGTCTAAAGAAGAATTGCAAGAGTTAATAAGCTTAGAAAAAGCTATTTCTCAAAAACATAAGAAAAAATCAAAAACTTCAGAGGAAGACATTGCTATTACCAAAGTAGTACTTAATCAAGTGCTAACAGTTGGTGAACTTGCAGATAAAATAAAAAAATCGCCAGCAGAAATTGTTAGATTTTTGATGATGCAAGGCGTTTTGGCTACAGTAAATCAAGTAATTGATGTTAAAACCCAAAAACAAGTTTGCGAAAGCTTTGAAATAGAAACAGCTGATGAAGATGTTGAAGCTTTTATTCAAGAAGAAATCGCAAAAGAAGAAAAAGCAAAAATCATAAGCGAGACTGATCAAAAACTCTTAAAATTAAGGGCTCCTGTTGTTAGTATTATGGGACACGTTGACCACGGTAAAACGACGTTGCTTGATTCGATTCGTGCTTCTAAACACAAAATTGTGTCTACAGAAGTTGGCGGTATTACTCAATCAATAGGTGCTTATACTGTATATTTAGAAGACAATAACGATAAAAAAATTGTATTTATCGATACACCTGGTCACGAAGCCTTCACGGAGATGAGAGCTCGTGGTGCAAAGGCTACAGATATTGCAATTCTTGTTGTTGCTGCAGACGATGGAATAATGCCTCAAACTATTGAAGCAATTAATCATGCAAAAGCTGCTGAAGTTCCAATTTTGGTGGCTGTAAATAAAATGGATAAGCCTGGAGCAAATCCTGATAAAATAATGCAACAACTTACTGAGCATGGTTTGGTTCCCGAAGAATGGGGCGGAGAAACTATTTGTGTTAAGGTGAGTGCGCTTCAGGGTGCTGGTATAGACGAGCTTCTTGAGTATATTTTATTGATGGCAGAAATGCAGAATCTTAAAGCAAATCCTTCAGCAAAGGCTACTGGTGTTGTTATTGAGGCAAATCTAGATAAAGGCAAAGGACCAGTTGCAACATTGTTGGTGCAAAATGGAACTCTCTCTACAGGTGATTGTTGTGTGGTAGGAACTGTTGCGGGTAAAGTTAGAGCATTGTTGTCCGACTCTGGAGAAAGAGTTAAAAAAGCAGGGCCATCGACTCCTGTTGAGATCCTTGGACTTACTGATGTTCCTCAAGCTGGTGACTTCTTTGAAGTTGTTGAGAATGAAAAAGCAATGAAGTCAATTGCTCAAGGTAGAAAAGATAAGGAAAGAAATTCTAGGTTAGAAGCAATGATGCCTTCTCATGTTAGAAATGAAGTTGTTGGTTCTAGTGAAGATGAAATTCAAAAATTGAACTTGATTATAAAAGCTAATACACATGGTTCAGCAGAGGCGGTGTCTCAGGCAGTGGGGCAATTAGAGTCTAAAGAAATTTTGACAAAAATTGTACATGTTGGTGTTGGTGATATTTCTGAAGCTGATGTAATGCTAGCTAGTGCTAGTAATGCTATAATTTTGGGCTTTACTGTTAAAGAAGATTCTAATGCTCAGTTAGCGGCAGAAAAACATGGAGTAAACATAAAAAAATATAATATTATATACCAAGTCTTAGAAGACCTAGAACAAACTATGTTGAGTTTATTACAACCTGAAATAAAAGAGGTTAATCTTGGTCAAGCAGAAGTCAGACAGGTATTTACCGTTGGTAAAACATCTAGAATAGCTGGTTGTTATGTAACTGAAGGTAAAATTGTAAGAAATAAAACGGCTGTTCTTATTCGTAATGGTGTTGAGATCTTTAAAGGTCAAATTGATCAACTTAAGAGATTTAAAGATGATGCTAAAGAAGTTGCTCAAGGCTTTGAGTGTGGTATTTCTTTTGCTAAGTTTAATGACATCCAAGAAGGTGATATAATAAAAGTAACAACAACTGAAGAAGTTGAAAGACAAGTTTTGGTATAGAGAAAGATTATTATGTCACTACGAAATGAGAGAGTAAGAAAAACCTTAATGAAAGAAATTGCTGATATTATTCAGCGTCATATTAGAGACCCCAGAATTGCTGGTGTAGTTTCTATTACTGATATTGAACTTTCGCACGATAATTCATTTGCTAAGGTGTATTTTTCAGTTTTTGCTTCAGATGAAGCAAAAAAACAGACGATTCTTGCTCTAGATGAAAATACTTCAAAAATTCGTTATGAAGTAGGTAAAAGAATTCGTCTAAGATTGACTCCAGAGTTAAAGTTTATTTCTGATGACTCTATTGCAAGGGGCACAAAGGTTACTGAGATAATTAATAAAATCTCACGCGGAGAAATCTAGTTTTAATGTTTGGCTTTTTGAATGTAAACAAACCTAAGGGAATGACATCCCATGATGTTGTTGCAAAGTTAAGGCGTATTTTAAAAATTAAACAAATAGGACATGCTGGTACATTAGATCCTTTAGCATCTGGTGTTTTGCCAATAGCTGTAGGCAAATCTACCAGATTAATTGAATATTTTTCGGATGAAAAAGCATATAAAGTTACGCTTGCTTTGTGTAAAACCTCTAATACCTGTGATGTTGAGGGTGAAATAGTTGATCATCCTTTTAAGTTTGTTTCTGAAGAGGAGTTCTGTGCAGCTACTAAAGAATTTATTGGTGATATAACACAAATACCTCCTGCGCATAGCGCTGTTCACTATAATGGTAAGAGGCTTTATGAGTTGGCTAGAAAAGGAATCATTCCTGATGACATTCCTGCGCGGAAAGTAGCTGTGTCAAAAATAGTAGTAGATAGTTTTAATTGTGAGAAAGGTCTTGCAGTTCTAGATATAGATTGTTCCAAGGGTACTTATATTCGCTCAATAGTCAGAGATTTGGGAAATGTTTTAGGTGTTGGTGCTGTTATGACTGATTTGGTACGGACGGCATCTAGTTCTTTTGCTTTGTCAAATTCGCTGTGTCTTACACCTGATCTTGATTATTCTTTTCTGCAAAATTCATTGATTAATCCTCTTGAAGTTTTATCATATAATCAAAAAACATTATCTGTTGAAGAGTTGCAAAAAGTTAAGAATGGTCAATCTTTATCTGGTAATTGCTATAATGCTAGTGAGCTGATTTCTTTGACTTATGAAGGTAAACTGGTTGCAATAGCTGAGTCAGACAATGAATTTTTAAAAATAAAGAAGGTGTTTTTATGAAAAAATTATTATTTGTATTTTTAGCGCTTTTTATAACCAGTCCGGTTCTTGCTTATGATTACTCTCAAATGTGCCCAATTCCTCCATATCCAGTAAGTAATAAATTTGCCCAGATTATTTCAACAGCAACAGGTACCAATTTTTTATTAACCCAAGTTGCTGAGTCAGTTATGGAAAAGAGCTTAAAGAAAGAACTCGATTCTAATTTTCAAGTGAATATAAAACCATATGGGGCAAAAAACTTTATTGATGGAAAATTTAGAGAATTAACAGTATCTTCTCCAAAAATTGTTTATTCAGGGACGAGTGTTTCTGACTTTCATGCTTCAACAATGTGTAATTACAATCATGTTGTATTAAAAAAACATGACATTGCTTTTGCTGAAAATTTTGTTTTGAGATATTCAACATTGATTACAAATAAAGATTTGCAATATACTACAGCATCAAAAGAATATTCTTCATTACTGAATAAACTTACTGTTTCAGTTGGTAATAAAATTTTATTCAAAGTTTTTGATCCGAATGCAGTTATCGAAAATAACAGAATTAAATTTTCATTTAAAGTTATAACCCCTCTATTTTTTGTAGATGAAGTTTCTACTGTGAATTTGAGCACTTCACTATCTGTCAAAAATGAAAAATTAGTATTTTCAGACATCTCTACAGGAGATAAGTCAGATGCCTACAATCATGCTCTTGGTAAAATGCTTACTGTAATAAATAAACTAAATCCTTTAACTTATAATGTTCCTGTTTCAAAGTCAGCAGAAGGAATATTAAAGGTTCAAAATGTTAAAATAACTAATAGCAAAATTTACGTTGATGGGGTCTTTATTATTCCCAAAAATTATGCTATGTAATAGTAAAGGTGGTTTTTATGAGTGTTTTTTCGAAAATAGTTGTTGCGTTATTAATAGCATTGTCATTAATGTATGTTAAAAATAAATTTTTTGATGACTTTAGCATTGATTTTTTAAATAAAGAAAAGAATGTAAATGTAGCAAAAACTGATGAAAGAAATCAAGATAAAGAACTTAATCTGCCAGAAATAAAACAGTCTATGAAAGAAGAAGTAAAAACTCAAATTCAAGTTTATTTTGTCACATTGGATAATTCTGGAAAAATTAAGTTTGAAACTTCAAAGAAACAAATTGATTCAAAAGACAATAAATTAGACTCAGCTGTTAAGTTTTTGTTGAGTGGGCCAACTTATTCTGATAAGACTCGAGGAATATACTCTGAAATTCCAAAAGGTACAAAATTACTCGGATTACAATCTAAAGGTAAAAATATAATTATAAATGTAAGTTCTGATTTTCAGTATGGGGGAGGAACAGATAGTACATATGCAAGAATGAAGCAACTTATAAAAACAGTTTTGCCTTACACAAATGGTAAAAATGTTTATTTGTATATTGATGGTAAGCAAGCAGACGTGATTGGTGGCGAAGGAATAATGATTTCACAGCCATTGAGTGAGAATTCATTAGATGGAGAATAAAGATTTAGATTATTATTTAGGTCTAGATTGGACCTTGATAGAGGGTACTGACCTTGATTTCAACGGAAATGAATATCACTACATTGAAATTAAAGAGATCCCAAGTTTTGCATACTGTGCGAAAACAAAAGAACTGGCACTTGCGAATTATAAGACTCAGCTTAAATGGTCACTCCAGGTTATGTTGATGGATGAGGACTGCGTAATAAAAGAGCCAGGAGAAGATGACGAGGATGATATTGATTGGGAAGCTCTATGTCCTTAAGTTTATTTGTAGTTGTTGCGTATATCTTTGTATCTTATTCAAATAAATAGCAAAAATAATAATTTCTGTTTTTTAAATTGCATAGAGATATAGATTTAATCTAAAAAGACTTTTGTATTAAGTGCATGTTTGCTGAAAAGTTATAATAAAGAGGAGGAATTTGTGCAAATTATTACTGGAATTAGCCAAAATAGCTATGTGTCAGACGTAAAATCTTCTGAGTATGCAAAGATTGGAGCTTTTATGGGATTAAGCAGTGGTCTGTTCAAATCTTATTGCTTAAATAAAAATGTAAAGTCGATAATTGATACTTATGAAAAAGGTATTAACCCTATGTCCAAAGTAAGAAAAGTTGGATTAGTTTCTTCTTCTCTTGTGGCATCTCTTTCTATAACAGCTGGGGCTGCTCTTCTGGGTGCGGTGCTTGGACATGCTTTTAAGCAATTTAGTAATGGCTTTTCTAAAAATAAATCTATGTAATTCTTATTTTTAAACTCAAAAGCCTATCAGGTGAACCCGATAGGCTTTTAAACTTGTAAGAAATTGTTATTTAACAACTTCTTTGAATTTTTTACCAGCAGAGAATGCAGGAACTGTTTTAGCAGCAATTTTAATTGTTGCGCCTGTTTGTGGGTTACGGCCAGTTCTAGCAGCTCTTTTTCTAGCTTCGAAAGTACCAAAGCCAACTAAAGTAACTTTTTTACCTTTAGCAACAGTTTTTTGAACTGTATCGATAGTAGCGCTGATTACATCAGCAGCCGCTTTTTGTGAAACTTTAGCTTTTTTAGCAACTTCTTTTACTAATTCTTCTTTGTTCATAAGAACCTCCCTTTTAGTTTACATATGCTATTATACCTATTTTTATTCTTTTAGCAAGCTTTTTTCAAAAAAAAATCTATATAAAATCAAACATAGTAAGAATTTCCAGAATTTGAAAGGGTATACTCTGGCTGAAATCCTTTCTAGGAAAGAAATTTATTAAAGATTCCATTCTGGGCTAAGTTTTCCAAATTTTATATTATTGTAAAAATAAGTTAAAATTTGATATGCATTGTAGCCTTGTTGAGCTAAATTATTAGCGCCATACTGGCTCATGCCTATCCCATGTCCCATCTTTTTTATCCCATCGTCAAAGGACGGAACTGATCTGAGATATGGCAAATCTCTATTCCATAGATTTCCAGAATTATTTGTTTGTCCTCCAGCGCTGGCACAGTAGTATGCAGGAATAACTTTTCTATTATATGTTACAACGATTCCTTGCGTCTCTGCTACCGCTTTGTTGGTATGAATGGTTTCTGATGTTGCGCCGCCATATGCTTGGTCTTCCGTGTTGTCTTTTAGGTCAAAGCCCCTGGTTGCTCTTTTTCCTAAATTTGCAACAGCGTAGCTTCTCGCAGCAATTGCTTGGGCTTTTAGTGCTTCAGCATTCCACCTTGAAGGCATTTCAGAAGGAACAACGCCCATAATATATTCTTCTAATGGTAAATAATTGATTATTGTTAGAGAGTTTTGTTGGTTTGAAACAATGAATTCGCCCCTATACCATCTTTTTTTTGTTGATAGAAAACCAGCTTGGCTTGGTTTTATAACTATTGCATCAGTTCCTAAGTCGTAATATTTGTGATTGACTTCCATTGTGATGCTATTTCCGTAAGCTTTTATATTGTATAGTTGCATTGGTTCTATCAGATACAATTGTCTATTTGTGTGCTGATTAATAACTTGCGCTCTTACTGATGATGCAACATAGGTTTTATCAACATCTGTGTAAAGTCCAATTTTAACTGCCTCGGCTCTTTGGTTTTGTGCGCAGATTGCAATAAAAAATATAAATATTAATAAAATTCTTTTCATATTCCGACATGTACTCATAACTAAACTTTTATTTATATATATTCAGCACTTTCTAATAGTTGGATTACATCAATGGATATTTCTTTTCTTAGCTCAGCTGATGAATGTAATAAGTATTCCATAGCTTCTGACAAAATTTTGTCTTCGTCATACCATCTTTTGAACGTTTTATTTAGTTTCGAAAAAAAACCGCTAGGTATTTCTACTCGGTTTTCTTTTGCAATTTTAATTATGCCATTAGCTGCCAATATTTTTTGTTTTGTTGATGAATTTTTTAGCAAACTTACAGCTAAACTTACAGTTGGATCTTTATCGTACCATCTTTGTTTCATTTGTAATCTCCAAATTCATTCTATCACATATATCTGAGAATAATTTATAAAATAATACACATGATGTAGGTAATGTTCCATTAAATAACTGATTTATAACTCTTAGATGATTTATTTTGACTTTTAATCCGTTAACATTAATAAATAAATGTATGGTATAAGGAAAGTTTTATGTACTTACGCGGCGGTGTGAACTTTTTAGAAAACGGACTTACTGCAAATTTGCGGGCAATGCATTTGGATACTGAAATTATGGCAGTTACCAATGATAACATTAATGGATTTGACAAAATCGGTTATCAGCGCAAGGCGCCAGTTGTATCTTCTTTTGCAGAATTTATGGGTGTGCATGCTCTTTCGACAGCTACGGATAATACTGTTGGTAGATTGGGTATGTCAGATAATCCTTTAGATCTTGCGTTGGCCAATAAAGGGTATTTTCAAAGTGTTGATAAAAATGGATCAGTAAAGCTTTCTAGGGACGGTCGCTTCAAGTTGGACAATAACGGAAATCTAATTACATTGAATAATGAACGAGTACTTGCAAATGATGGAACTACAATTAAATTGCCTTTTCTTCCAGAAAAACTAAATGATGTAAAAATTGATTTTGATGGCAATATTAGAGTTATAAATAGAAAAACAAATAAACAGCAATATGTTTCTACTCTGTCGGTTGTTACCGATAATGGGGTTGCGGTTATAGAGCCTAATGTTCGTCAAGGATATAACGAATTTTCTAACGTTTCATTGGCTACAGAGTTTATGGAAGCTGTTCCTGTTATGAGAAATTTTGATGCAAATAGAATATTGTATCAAATGCAAAAATCGACACTTACAAAAGCAATTCAGCAATTAGGTGGTTAATAAGAGGTAAGTTATGACAACTTTTCAAGGATTAATTAGAAAAAATATTGTTAATACAAATACACAATTTGATAGATTGGGGTATGTTACAACTAATGTAGCTAACTATAATACAGTTGGCTACAAGTCAGTTAGGTTTGAGCAGTATTTAGATGAAAATGGCTATTTGGATGGTGTTTTAAGATCCGATTATTCTGCCGGTCCTGCGATGTTAACAGAGCAGAAATTTGATGTTTCTATAACCGGTACAGGTTTTATTCCTGTGACTTCAAAAACCGGAGATGTGAAATATACCAGAGAAGGTTCATTTGCTCTTAATAATGATGGGTATATTGTTACTAATGATGGATACTTGGTTGGTGACGGAATAAAAATTCCTGCTAACTATTATGATGTAAGAATTAAAAAAGATGGTAGAGTTGCCGTTGTCCCTGAAAATGGCGCAAAAGAACAAGTTGTAGGAAAAATTCCTCTAGTTAACTTTAATAATCCTGAAGGACTAAAAGCAATTGATGGAAATAAGTATTTAGCAACTGAAAACTCAGGAGAGCCAATATTAATTAAAAATCCAAAATGCATACAACAAGGGGCTTTGGAGCGTTCAAATGTGAACCTATATAATGAAGTCAATGATGTAATGCGAATGAATGCATCCATGCTTGCAAGTTTTAAATTAATGAAAACGATTGATGACATGTACAATAAATCTATTAACATGAATCAATAGTGAGGTTGAATAATGTATACGCCAAGTGATTCTTTTGGAAAAGTAAATTTAATAATGGATCTGGTTACTCAAAGACAAAGTGCTTTGAGTGCAAATTTGGCAAATATTGATACACCTGGCTATGTTAGAAAAGATATTAGTTTTGGTCAGTATTTGGGCTCTATGAATAGCCCTTTGGAGACAGAATTGTCTTCTAAACTTGGACCTTCTGCAATTATTCAAGATAGAGAACCGGGTCCAATAGACCCGGCCAGAGAATTAACAGAAATGCAAAAAAACTCCATTTTATATACGGTGGCAACTAGACAAATGACCACTATAATAAATGAAATGAAAACAGTAATTAATGTAGGATCATAATTATGGGATTAATGGATTCGCTCGATATAGGGGCAAAAAGTTTAAGAGTTCACGGAAAACGTTTGGATATCAGTGCTAAGAATATAGCAAATATTGATACCCCAAACTATGTTAGAAAAATTCCTGTATTGAATGCTACAGACAATTTATCTTTTGCTGGAGTAATGAACTCAATGAAAGAAGATGCTTTTGGAACCGGCTCAATTCCCTTTTTGCAAGGTGGAGTTACTATGTCAGGAGTAGTTGAAGACCCGACATTAGGTGATAGAATATACCGACCAGGGCATCCAGATGCAGATAAAAATGGATATATAAGAACATCAAACGTTAATCCTATGGTAGAAATCGCTGATGCATCAATTGCTCAAAGAGCTTATGAGGCAAACTTGGCAGTAATTACCATTACAAAATCAATGGCTGAAAGAGCAGCTCAAATAGGTTCTTAATAATAGATTAGGTTAAAAAATTATAGGGTAGGGTAGTAGGTACGTGTTTTCACAAAAAATACAAGGTTTAATAGAATCAAGTGGCAAGGATGCAGCACTTCAGCGAGTATCTCAGCTGAATAATTATGTAGAAGGTTTGAATAAGTCAGTACTTTCCTCTCCTGCAGACAACACAGTTAAGTCTTTTGATGATGTGATGAAGACAAGTAAATTGTCGGATTCAAAATTTAATGTCCTGAATACTGAGGCAATAAAAGAGGCTTCAAATGCTACAGGAAACAAATACTCTAAGTCACAAATATTAAATATAATATCTAATGTTTCAAAAAAATATGGTGTTGATGAAAAACTAGTTCAAGCTTTAGTTAAGCAAGAATCAGGTTTTAGACATGATGCAGTTTCTCATTGCGGCGCGATGGGGCTAATGCAATTAATGCCAGCAACCGCAAAAGGTTTAGGCGTTGTTGATCCATTTGATCCTATTCAAAATATAGAGGGTGGGGTTAAATATTTAAAATCAAAACTAAAAAAATATAATGGGAATTTAGTTTTGGCTCTGGCTTCATATAATGCTGGATCGGGAAATGTTGAGAAATATAATGGAGTCCCTCCATTTAAAGAAACTCAAAATTATGTAAAAAGTATATTAGCGAATTATTTAGGTTAGGATACATAAAATGATAGACAAAAAATTAGTTCCAAACATTGATGTTTTTTCAAGAATCGAACCTTCAAAGTATACCGACATGGGCATTGAAGGTATGAGAGTAAAAGGAATAGAACAACCTGAGACCAATAACTTTAAGGCTGTTTTTTCTGGACTTGTTGAAAATCTAAATTCGGATTTAGCAAAACCACAAGAACTCATGAAAGATCAAATGATGGGAAATGAAAACGTAGATGTTCATGACATCATTACTGCAATGAATAAAGCTGAAATTGGAATAAATGTTGCTACAAAAATTACAACAAAAGTCATTCAAACGTATGATAAAATCATGCAAATTTCGATATAATCTTACCCTATTATAAAAATGATAGTATAATATGTACTATAAGCTAGACATGAGTCTATTTTATTATTAAATAAAGCATGGGGTAGGAAGTGATTTCTAAGTGTAGTCACTATAAATAATTGAAGATAGATTAAGGATGAATTTTCAAGAGTTACTAAAAAATAAGAATGTATTGTATGCAGTTATTGGAGTTGCTATAGTTATTGTTGCAATAATTTTTAGTATGATAATGGTTTCTGCCACAAAAAATGGAGCATCCCCAGATAAAGTAAAGGAAGAAAAAGTCATCCAAGAAGACTCTGTTTTGTTGACTACAGACAATATTGGTAAAGCTTTAGAAATTCAATCTTTGCTTGCGTCAAAGGGTATTGATGCACAAAGAGTTATGAATGGTACCAAATCAGATATAGTATTAAAGGGAAAAACTTATACGCAATCGAATAAGGATGTTGCTTTACTGTCTATAGTTCAGAGTGGGCTCATGGATCAGTATGTTGGCTTGGAAATATTTGATAAAGGTGATTTTACTTCAACGAGAGAAGATAAAAGAATTAGATTATCAAGAGCTATAAATGGTGAGTTAGCAAGACTTATAAGAAAAATTGACCCGATTGACAATGCATCTGTCTTTGTATCAATTCCGGATACGTCTATGTTCGCTCAAGATCAAAAACCAATTACAGCTACTGTTCAGGTTGTTATTCCTAGCGGTACAAAACTTGATCAATCAAAGGTTAAAACTATTGAAAATCTTTTACTGGGGAGTGTTACCGGTTTATTATCTGAAAATATATCAATAACAGATACTAATGGTAATGTTTATCATAGCTTGATAAGTGCTACAGATGATCAGCTTTCAAGGTTGGAAGAAAATGATCAGTATATGCAATCAAAAGTAGCCTCTCAATTAGACAGACTTTTGGGTAAAGGAAACTACGTTGCAACAGTTAGTACCTTTTTGAGACAAGTTCCAATCGAACGCTCTAGTATTGAATATAATCCAAACCAGAAAACAGCTGTATCAGAGCAGACATTCACTGAAGGCTTAGGCGATAATACTCAGGATTCAAATAAAGGATTAAATGCAGTCAGTGTTTATCTACCTAATGGATTACCTTCTAATGGTAGTGATTCTTCCCAAAATAGAAGTTATTCAAGAGTTGCTAAAGAGACTCAATATGGAGTCTCAAAAACTCAAACAAACGAATATATAAAGCCAGGTGTTATTGAAGAAATATCAATAGCTATAACCATAGATGAATCAGCAATTCCTGCAAATATTTCAGAGCAAGAATTAAAGGCTTTAATAGCGAGAGCCGCTTCTCCAAAGGTTAATCCTGATAATGTTTCAATAGCATATTCTGATTCTATTGAACCATATCTAGCTTCTGATAGACCAACAACCTTGCCCAAGCCAGATCAAACAGGAAATCCTTGGTGGATTGCAATTGCGCTTCTTTGTTCAGGGTTAGTTGTCGGCCTTGTATTTATTTCTAAAAAGGTAAAAGCTTCAGCTAGACAACAAGAAGAAGAACTCCAAATGTTAAAAGAGAAAACACAAGTTCAGGAAAAACAGTTAAGAGATGTTAATTTGAAAGCCGCAGAACTTATTGAAAGACAGGCTCAGATGGCTCAAGGTTTGCTCGAACAGCAACAACAAACACAAAACCAAATTACAAGAAGTCCTGCAGCTATTGAAGATTTGAAAAATACAATTAGTGATGTGTCTTCTGATATAGCGTTTGCAGCGGATGATGAAGTAATAGAACATTTGAAAAGTTGGATTGAAAAATCGTAGACGGAGGAAATTCTTTGCCAATAGAGGGGTTTGATTATAAGCAATTTTCCGCAGGCTTAGCTCAACAGGCTAAGGCTGTTTTGCCGCCTGATCTTTCTGAGGAAGATAAAAAATACGTAGTTAGTATTGTAAATAACTTCTGTTTTTTGGCTGGAGAGGCATTAAGCAATGACAATACAATAAAGTTTGATGTTGATGATGCTTCTGTTGTTACCCAATTTATTGGAGAATGGACATTTCATAAGTCAGTAGATTTGATTAGGGGTAAGATAGATCCTCAGTTTAGAGATTCAGTCTTGCAAAAAGTTGCATTTACTGTTTTTGAGATAGCAAAACAAGCTATAATTAAAAAATTACCACAGCCACAAATGGTTGGATTAGTGGAACATCATGTTAAAAAAGTTTTTTCAGAAGCTTTAGCTGATTTAGAAAAAAAGGGCGCCCTATCCCAAGAACAAGTTAATTTAGCGGCTCAGCAATCAAACATTGATGAAATGGCAAAGGCTGATGATGAAGCTATAGCAAGTGCCAGTGATGCAAAAATATTAAAACTTGCTGCTTTTGCAATGATTCTGCGGCAGATGCCAAATGATAAAGTTGGAGTTATTTTGAATAAATTTTCACCAACTGATGCAAAAGTTTTGATTCAGTATATGCAAATGGATGACTTGGAAACAAAACTGGATTCGGGAATTGTTATGAAATGCTTGCAAGAGATTAAGACAACGCTACCAGAACCGAAGAAGGTAAATATAAACAAAACACTGGGTAACTTTAGCAAGATTCTTGCCAGTGCAGACATGAGTCTATTGCAGGAAATTATTGGAGATGAGAGACCTATTATTAGGGACTTTATACTAGACTCTGATTTCCATGAATCGCGGAATATGTCTCCTTGGCTAATTCAGTTAATTTGTAAGCACGTAGAAGAAAAGATCAATGATTATAAAAAAGAAGCGTAATCAAGATAGTCAAAACATTCCAGAGCAGCCTCAGTCAAAGCAAGATACAACTGAGGAATCTGCTGATGACGAAATTTTTTCTAAAATAAACATTGATAATATAAATTTTGATCAGAGAGCGGAAAGAAGACAAGGTAGTCGCAGAAGGGGCTATAGAAGGATTGATGATCGTAATCTTGTATCTAGAGCGCAAGAAGAAGCTATTTCTATAAAAGAAATGGCTGCCAAAGAAGGTCACAAAATTGGTATTGAGGCGGCTAAGGGGGACATTGAAAACCTAAGAGCAGCTATAGATGAATTCTTTAGTTACAAACATAAAGTCTATGAAGAACTCTCTAGTGGTGTGTTGGATGTTTCTCTTGAAATTGCGAAAAAAATCCTTAATTCTGAGTTAGAGACAAATAATGAAGCATTATTAAACATTATTAACGAGGTGTTAAATAACCATGCAAAGGGTGAAAATAGAATAACAATAAAGGTTATGCCTAATAATGTTGAGTTTGTGCGCGAACATGTGCCTGATATTTTGTCAAATACTCAATTTGAGGCTAAAATAGTAGTAGTTTCTGATGATTCAATCAAGCTTGGTGGAGTTATTGTTGAAACTAGTAACGGAGTAGTTGATGCTTCTATAGAAACTCAGTTGTCAGTGATTCAGGAAGCTTTTAAGAAAATCTAAGGGGATAAAGTGGCCCAAGCGGCAGGGAAAAATCCAATAGTTGAATATGTATTAGCAGGATTTGTAATCGCGCTAATAATTATTTTGCTTGCTGAAGTTCCGACTTGGGTAATAAATTTTTCAATAAGTTTGAATATTACACTAGGAATTGTTCTTTTAATGATTTCTCTGTATATACAAAAGCCATTGGAACTTGCGGCTTTTCCCTCTATTATTCTTATTGGTACCATGTTTCGGCTTGTATTAAGTATTGCTTCAACAAGGTTGATTTTAGCAAAGGGTGATGCTGGAGAAGTTGTGCATGCCTTTGGGGTTTTTGTTACCGGTGGAAACTTGATTGTTGGTTTTGTAATATTTTTGATAATTACAGTTGTGCAATTCATGGTAATTACTAAGGGTGCTGAGCGTATAGCGGAAGTTGCTGCAAGATTTGCTCTAGACGCTATGCCTGGTAAACAAATGACAATTGATGCTGATTTCAATGCAGGATTAATATCTCCAGAAGAAGCGGTTAAAAAACGTGAAGACTTACAAAGAGAGTCAAGCTTATTCGGTTCAATGGATGGTGCGATGAAGTTTGTAAAGGGAGATACAATCGCTGGTATTATTATTGTTATTATAAACATTGTTGGTGGATTGTCTATTGGTGTTCTTCAACAAGGAATGCCTGCCGCTGATGCTGTTTCAAAATATACAGTTTTAACAATTGGTGATGGTTTGTCTGCTCAAGTCCCTTCGTTGTTGATGGCAATAGCTGCTGGTATTGTAATGACTCGTTCTTCTGCTGCAAGTTCTTCTTTGGGTCTTGATTTAGCTTCACAATTTTTAAATAAACCTAATAGTTTATTTTTATCATGTGCTTTTTTAATATTAATTGCAGCTACAAGTGGCTTTACCGGATTGCCACCACTACCGTTTATAATGTTTGCAATTATTCTGGGTATTTCTGGGTTCTCTGTTCTTGTTAATCAAGATGTACAATCTCAATTAACTCAATTGGAAGGTGTGCGGCAAAACATGCAAGATCTTGTAAATCCAAATAGGATGTATGAGAGATTGGGTGTTGATGTCCTAAGTTTGCAGGTCGGTTCTGGTCTGTTGATTATTGCAGATCCCGATCAAGAAGGTCAGTTATTGCCTAAAATTGCAGCTTTAAGGCAAAGAGTTACTGATGAATTAGGGTATATTGTTCCAAACATAAGAATTATGGATTCGTCTGCTCTTGATGCAAATGAATATTTGATTTCTATTAGGGGAAATACTGTTGCGACAGGAATGGTTTATCCTGGTAAAAACATGGTAATAGCAGATCAGTGGGATTCGTTGGGTAAGGATGTGCCTAAAGATGCTATTATTGGAGTTGATCCTACTTATCAAACGCAGGCTTATTGGCTTGACCCTACTACAATTGATCCTAATGATAAAATCACAGCAGTTGATTCAGTTGATGTAATTGTCACTCATATACAAGAAGCTGTGAGAAAATATGTTGATGAGGTTATGACAAAGACAGATGTCTTGAAATTGATGGAACTTGTGAAAAGTCAGGATCCGACATTGGTTAATGATCTTGTGCCAACAATTATATCTACTAGTGACTTGAGAAAAATATTTGTAAATCTTATCAGAGAAAAAGTCTCAATTAAAGATATTATATTTATATTTGAGAGACTTTGCGATTATGCAAGATTTTCAAAAGAGCCTGATATTCTATCTGAAAGATTAAGGGCCGCTTTGGGTAGGCAAATTTGTTTATCTAACTCTACTTCTGATAAAATTTTATATGCGTTGACTCTCTCATCTGAATGGGAAAAAACATTGGATGATAGTTGTCAGAGAACTGAGTTAGGGACAATGTTTTTATTGAATCCTCTTCAAGTTCAAGAATTGATTGAATCATCAGCTTCTACATTAATGAGAGCTCATCAAAATATAGGTAAACAGCCTGTTATCTTGTGTTCACCAAGAATAAGGCTTCCTTTGTATCAGCTATTAGAGAGACATATACCTACAATTGTTGTAATTTCATATTCAGAGTTAATAACAGATATTAGAGTTGAAGCAGTTGATACTATTGGTGAGTCGTATGCTTCTGAGTATAATTTTGGGTAATATATGATAGAACAAAGTTATGAAAAATCAATTGAATATTTGAAAAGTAGGGCATTTGATATAATACACAATACTCCTTTATATACATATAAGGGTTCAGTTTCAAAACTATTAGGGCTAACTGTAGAGGTAAAGCTTCCTGGGTTGAAAATTGGAGATTTATGCTTTATCGAAACACACGAAGGAGAACGGAAGGCTGCAGAAGTAGTTGCTTTTAAAGGAGAAAATGCTCAACTTTTATTACTTTATGATGGTGCAGGTATTGGTCAAGGAAGTTTAGTCCAATCTACCAGCAAGCCAATTACGATCCCTGTTGGTGATTTTTTACTTGGCAGGCTTATTAATCCGTTAGGGGAACCTATCGATGGAATGCCTTTAGACACATCTTCGGCCTCTTGGGTTAGTATTGATAACTCCCCTCCCGATGCTTTTGATCGTCCAATTATAGATAAGATGTTTTCTAGTGGGGTTAGAGCAATAGATTCTGTTTTAACGCTTGGGGCTGGTCAACGTATGGGATTGTTTGCCGGTTCTGGTGTTGGTAAAAGTACAATGTTAGGTATGATTGCGAGAAATTCGGAGGCTGATGTAAACGTCATGGCTTTAATTGGAGAGCGTGGTCGTGAAGTTAAAGAATTTATTGAGAATTCACTTGGGCCAGAAGGGATGAAAAAATCAGTTCTTGTATGTTCTACAGGTGACCAACCTCCATTGATAAGGATGAAATGTCTACAAACAGCAACAGCAGTTTGTGAATATTTTAGAGACCAAGGAAAAAAAGTTTTTTTAATGACTGATACGGTAACAAGGTGTGCTATGGCTGGTCGTGAAGTTGGGTTGTCAATTGGTGAACCCCCGACAATGAAAGGCTATCCTCCTTCCATTTTCTCATGGCTACAGAAAGTTTTAGAACGTACAGGAAATAGTAAAAAAGGGTCTATTACAGCGCTGTATACTGTATTGATGGAAGGTGATGATATAAACGATCCAGTTGTTGATACAGTAAGAGGTATTGTAGATGGTCACATTTTTCTTTCAAGAAAAGTTGCAGAGATGAATCATTACCCAGCTATAGATGTATTAGGAAGTATTAGCCGTTTATTTACAGAAATTGCAGATAAAGATCACATTGCTTCTGCATATAAAATGAGAAAGTTAATGGCTCTATATCGTGAGAATAAAGATCTTATTGATGTTGGAATGTATACATCAGGCTCAAATCCAAGGCTTGATATTGCAATTGAAATGATGCCTCAGATAAATGCATTTTTGCAGCAAAGAGTGTCTGATAGTGTTAGCATGGATAATACTATTTCTACTTTAATAAGTATGATGCATGATATTGAAATATAAAAAGAGAGAATAAATACTATTCTCTCTTTTTATTTAGTCAGTCTTACACTTTATTTTATTACAATGTTAACCAGTTTTCCGGGAACAACAATTGTTTTTACAATAGTTTTTCCATCAGTTAATTCTTTAATTTTTGGGCTTTGAAGTGCTAGTTTTTCAAGTTCTTCTTTTGATGTTTCTGCATCAACTTCTATCTTATCTTTAACTTTTCCGTTAATTTGAGCAACAAGGGTTATAGTGCTGGTTTTTGCTAATTTTTCGTCAAAAGAAGGCCAAGCTGAATCAAGGATTGAGCCATCTCCTCCAAGGTCAGAATATATTTCTTCACTTAAATGAGGAACAACTGGTGAAACCAGTTTTAATAAGCTTATCATCGCAAAACTATACACCGCTTTGTCTTCATTGTTGAAGTCTTCTTTTTTTGCAACATAATCATATATTGCATTTGTAAACTCTCTAAATTTTGATATTACGGTATTAAATTGAAATTCGTTAGAGATGTCCTGTGATATCTTTTTTATTGCCATGTGAGTTTCTCTTACAAGATTATTATTATCTTTGCTTAATGAACTAATCTCCGGCAATTCATAAGTTAGAGATAAATTCTCCTGATTATTGCTGAATAGCTTCCATAACCTATTTAAAAACTTGTAGCATCCTTCTACCCCTGCGTCAGACCAGTCAAAGTCTCTTGCTGGAGGAGAATCTGATAGGATAAATAATCTTGCTGTATCTGCTCCATAGTTTTCAAATATTTCATCAGGATCAACAGTATTACCTTTTGACTTAGACATTTTTGAGCCGTCTTTTAATACCATACCTTGAGTAAGAAGATTTTTAAATGGTTCATCAAAGTCAAGTAATTCCAAATCTCTTAGTGCTTTTGTAAAGAATCGAGCGTAGAGTAAATGTAAAATAGCATGCTCAATTCCTCCCACATACTGATCAACTGGCGACCAGTAGTTAATTATATCTCTTTCAAATGGCTTTTTGTCATTTTGGGCATCAACATATCTATGGTAATACCAATTAGAACACATAAATGTATCCATTGTGTCCGTTTCTCTTGTTGCTTCACCACCGCAATGAGGACATGTTGTTTTTTGGAAAGATTCAGATGTTAAAATTGGGGACTTGCCTACAACTGAAAAATCTACATCTTCCGGTAAAAGAACAGGCAAGTCTTCTTCTTTTACTGGTACTGTACCACATTTGTCGCAATATACCATTGGGATAGGTGTACCCCAATATCTTTGCCTTGATATTAACCAATCTCTTAATCTGTATTGTGTTGTTGCTTCTCCAAATCCACCCTTTTCAGCAAGCTCAATCATTGCTTTTTTGCCATCTAGGTTGTTTAGTCCATTGCATTCTCCTGAATTAACCATAATTCCAGGCTCAGTGTATGCTGTAGTCAAACTTTCTAAATTTTGTTCTTTATTTTGAATGACAATTTTTATTGGAAGTTCGAATTTCGTTGCAAATTCAAAATCTCTTTCATCGTGTGCCGGAACTGCCATAACGGCCCCTGTTCCGTATTCCACCAATGCATAATCTGCAGTCCAAATAGGTGATTCTTCGCCATTGAATGGATTTATTATATGAGTGCCTAAAGGTACTCCTGTTTTTACACGATCTGTTGACATTCTTTCTATTTCAGTCATTTTTCGAGCATTTTCTCTGTATTCTTCAACTGCTGCTTTGTTTGCCGAAGTTGTAAGTTTTTCTATGTCTTTGTATTCAGGAGCAACAACCAAATATGTGATACCAAATGCGGTGTCGGGTCGTGTAGTATATACAGGAATTTCAAGTCCATCAATTTCTTTAACTTTGAATTTTAAAATTGCACCTTGAGATTTACCAATCCAATTTTTTTGCATAACTTTTACACTGTCTGGCCAACCATCAAGTTTGTCTAAGTCAGTCAGTAGTTGTTCTGCATATTCGGTAATCTTTAAGAACCATTGTGATAGGTATTTTTTCTTAACTATGTCGTCACATCTCCAACATTTACCGTCAATAACCTGCTCATTTGCAAGAACTGTTGCACACTTTTCGCACCAATTTACTGCCGCCTCTTTTTTATACGCTAAACCTTTTTCATATAGCTTGATAAAAAACCACTGTGTCCACTTATAGTAATCTGGTAAGCATGTTGTAACTTCTCTATCCCAATCAACCATTAATCCCAAAGATTTTAACTGTTTTTTCATGTACGAAATATTGTCCAGAGTCCAAGTTTTTGGATTTGCACCATGCTGAATCGCTGCATTTTCAGCGGGTAAGCCAAAGCTATCCCAACCCATTGGGTGAAGCACATTGAATCCATTCATTCTTTTAAATCTTGCTATGACATCCGAAATTGTATAATTTCTTACGTGTCCCATATGGAGTTTTCCTGAAGGATATGGCAGCATTGACAAAATATAGTATTTTTCTTTATCTGTTAAATTTTCAGTTTTATTTAATTTTTTTTCGTCCCAAATTTGTTGCCATTTTTTTTCAATTTCCTGCGGGAAATAGCGTTCTTTTATCACTGCTCACTCCTTATAAACTAAATGAATTCGATAGCAATATTATAATAAAAAAATGGAATGTTGTTAATTAAAATAATTCTACTATTTTTTCAGGGTTAATGTTTAAACATTCTTTTATCTCACAGCTAACTTGACGTTTATCCCACAAACAAGGTCTACAGTCAGTGTCAGCTGTTATTGCTATATAGTTTTCAGAGGCAGGAATTAATTTACTTTCGTCTGTTGGTCCAAAAATTGCAATTGTTTTCGTCTTTGTTGCTATACCTATATGCATTGGGGCTGAATCAGAGCATACAAGTGCCTCGCACTGCTTGATTAACTTGGCTAAATCCATAATATTTTTTGTTTTACCATACATATCATTTAGTTTTGTTGTATCTTTATCTTTAAAATATTCTCTTATTTCTTTTATGCATTCATCATCATCCGGACCACCTGCTAAGTATACATTTTTACCTTTGCTTAGAAGGCTTTCAATTAATTTTGCCCAAGTTATGTTAGTCCAATTTTTTATAATATTTTTTCTGATACTCATTTTACTGACACCAGGATGGACCAATATTGAGTTTGAAAATTTGGGCAAATCCTCGACAATAATTTCTGGGTCTTCATAAGTTTGCCCAGTCAGCTCTTCAATCAAATTATGGTACATTTTTCCAGCGTATTGTTTTTGATTTAATTTTACTGCTTTTGTGAGTAATTTTTGCGTCAATACTCCGCTATCATATCCAATTCTTGTTTTGATGCCTGTAAAATATAATAATAGTGGTATTAATTTATTAGATCCTGATGAGATAACAACATCATAATTACCAATAAGCGCTTTGAAATAGAATTTTAAAAGTTCTTTATATTTATTTTTGCCTTTTATATCAACTCCAATAGTGTCGTCTATATATGCGCATAGATTTTTTATACTAGCGCTTCTTGGTTCTAGTGTGAGTGTTATTTTTGCATTTGGAAATTTTTTCTTGATGCTTTTTATTGTTGGTAAAAACAATATTTCATCACCAATACCTCCAAAATTAATTAGAAGTATGTTTTTATATTCTTTGTTCATTTTAAAACGGCTTTGTCTGACTTAATTTATTTCTTAATTCTCTAAAACGAGCTATATCTTCTTGAGCTTTGCTGGATTCTTTGAATACAACTTGGCTTGATGGATGCACCATTAGAATATAGTCGATATGGATTTCAAGGAAGTTATATTTTCGTGGGGGCGAAGAAGTATTTCTGGAAAGGATTTCTGCATTTGTAACAGCCAAGAACCTTTTCTCTTTGTCGTTTAACAAGTCTGTCAGTTCACGGTTGTTATTTGTATATTTTGATACGTGGACAATTCCTTTTATATCGTGATCAACTGTTAATATACAAACTTCTATTGGAACTGTGTCTATGTGCTTCGCCATTTAAAAATCCTTTTCCGTATAACCTTTGCTAATTATATTATAAATTCGTTATTATGACCATATTATATTTTGAAATCATTCAGGAATAGTACAACAGAGTCGCCTTGTTCCATATTTAATTTTATTTTTCCTGGTAATGCTTCTGGTGCATTTGTGAATTTTATTGGCATAACGTGTGTTTTTTCGGAAATACCTCTAATTCTTATTTCTACAGTCTGTTTTTCGCCGAGATTTCTATTTAAAATTACCAGCAGTGTTTTGTTTTGATAGTTTCTCGCATAAGCAAAAATATTTGAATTATTTGTTGGTAACAACTTAAATGAACCTTTAGTTACTACATCATTAGCAAATTCTCGTAGTTTTATAGACAAGAAAAAAGTGCCTAACAAGTTTGCGTTTTTACCGCCAGGGCGTCTTGAGTAGTTGAATATATCAAGTTTCCCATTATGAACATAGTAATAATCATCATCGGTATATGATTGAATAGCTTTCTTATTTGCATATTGGTACAGATATGAGTCTCCAGTCATAAATCCGTCAGTATAATATGGATTCAACGGTAATGTTGCATCTAGCCACATTATCATTTCACTAAATTTTGATTTGCCTGTTACTATCGGGCTTAATTCATCATGTGTAGCAAAACTTCCAATAACAGCTTTTGGTGATTTAAATTCTGAGTTTAGACTTTGAGTTAAGTCAACCTGTTTTTTTAGTTCCGCAGGCTTTTTCCACTTTTTAAGATCAAAGTAGCTGCCGTAGTAGCCATCAAACCCTGCCTCTAATAACTTTTTGTAGTTTGTAAAAGGTGCATAAGGTGATGGAGGGTCTGTCCAGCTATCAGAGGCTTCAGCCAAAAACAGAAATTCTGGGTCTTTATCTCTTGCATACTTAATTAGTTTAACCCAAAAGTCGTATGGCTTTATTGTTGCAACATCGGCTCGTATACCGTCAGCACCAATCCCCATAATCATATCCACAAATTTTTTATGTTGGACTAACAGTTCTTGGTTCACCGAGCCATCATTATTTAGCGTTTTGAATACTCGGACGTCAGTCCAATCAGCAGGAATGACTGGCTGTTGTTCTTTATCTAAAACAAATAGGTTTGGTTGTTCTAAGTAGTAGTCGTAAGAACCACAGCTTGGTAAATCAACAACTACTCGAATGTTACGTTTATGACATTCATCTATAAATAATTTTGCTTGTTGTTCTAGTGTTAATTTGCTTTTTTTATCAGCTAACTGAGGGTTTAGTGTAGTTAAGTCGCTCACGGCATAAAGAGAACCAGCTGTACCAATAGCTTTAACTTTGCCTACTGGAGTTATTGGTAGTAAATGGATTGTATTTATACCAAAGGACTTCAATTCATCGAGTCTGTCTATTGCATTGATAAAACTGCCTGATTCTTCTCCGTTCCTGAAGTCAATTATCTCATCTCCATTTTTATCATTGGCATTGAATGTTCTGAGATTAATCCCATATATTATGGCATTTTTGTTTAAGAATTTTGTTCTCAAGTCATTTGTGCTGTATATTGCATCGTTGGCATAAGACGTTTGATTTGCTGATATAAGTGCAATAATTAGTAATATTTTAAATAATTTTTTCATGCAGTCATTATATCAAAAATTATTTTCATGCCGCAAAATTGTTGTTTAACTTAATCTATTTGTCTTATAATCTATATTAATTGTTGTAATTGTGAGGTAAAAATGAAAGCTAAACTTGAAGAAATTTATTCAAATGCTGTAATGGATATTGAAAAAGCCCAAAACTCAGCTGATTTAGAAACAGTTAAACTAGATTATTTGAGCCGAAAAGGTGAGTTAAATAATATAAAGAAAAATCTTAAAGATCTTTCAGTTGAAGATAAAAAAATTGTGGGTGCATTTGCAAATAAAGTTTCTCAAGATTTAGAATCACTTATAGAAGAGAAGTCCAATGCTTTTTATAAGCAAGAATTAAATGCAAAACTTTTGGCTGAAAAAATAGATATTACGCTTCCCGGGGATTATATTCCTTATGGAAAAATTCATCCGTTGACCAAAACAGTCAATGAAATTGTTGAAATTTTTCAAGGAATGGGTTTTTCTCTGGTTCATGAACAAAATAGTCCAGAAGTAGAAACTGAATATTTTAATTTTGATATGTTGAATTTTCCGAAGGACCATCCTGCTAAAGATATGCAAGATACTTTTTATACTAAAGTTGCTCCTCATGTAGTACTGAGAAGTCAAACTTCAAACTCTCAAATTAGAGAAATGATTGAGCAAAAACCGCCAATCAGGGTTATTTCTCCCGGCCGTGTATATAGGTGTGAAGCAGTTAGTTCAAGGAAAAATAATTTATTCCATCAAATTGAGGGTCTGCTAATAGATAAAGATATAACATTTGCAGATTTAAAAGGTGTTTTGAACGAATTTATAAGATTGTATTTTGGCGCAGCCAGACCGACTAGATTTAGAACTAGTTTTTTCCCTTTTACTGAACCAAGTGCAGAAATAGATGTTCAATGCATTATGTGTGAAGGTGCTGGTTGTAGGACATGCTCTGGGACTGGTTGGTTGGAAATATTGGGTTCTGGTATGGTTGATACAAACGTGCTCAAAAATGTTGGAATAGACCCTGAGGTATATTCTGGCTTTGCTTTTGGTATGGGTGTAGAAAGACTTACAATGTTAAAATATGCAATAGATGATATAAGATTATTCTTCAATAATGATGAAAGGTTTCTTAAGCAGTTTTAATTTATTAATTTAGCTTTTATTTAACAATAAGAAAAGGTCATATGTTAGCAAAGAGAATAATTCCTTGTTTGGATGTAAAAAACGGTGAGACAGTAAAAGGTGTAAATTTTGAAAATTTAAAATCTGCTGGAGATCCTGTGTTACTTGCGTCAAAGTACTCTGATGATGGGGCGGATGAACTGGTTTTTCTGGACATTACTGCTACAAATGAGGGTAGAAAAACAACTGTCAATATGGTTGAAGCCGTTGCTAAGCAAGTTTTTATCCCATTTACTGTTGGTGGTGGAATAAAATCTTTAGACGATATGAAAACGCTCCTTCTTGCAGGTGCGGATAAGATTTCAATAAATTCGCAAGCTGTTAAAAAACCTAATCTAATTTCTGATGCTTCAAAATACTTTGGATCACAGTGCGTTGTTGTCGCAATAGATGCTAAAAAAATTGATGGAGAATTTTTTGTTTTTATTAACGCTGGCACAAAAAATACAGGAATTAAACTATATGATTGGGCTAAAACAGTAGAAAAACTTGGCGCAGGGGAAATATTGCTTACCTCAATGGATGCCGATGGAACTCAGGCGGGGTTTGATATTACAATGACAAAGCTAGTTTCAACTGCTGTTGGAATCCCGGTAATTGCATCTGGTGGCGCTGGTCCTGATTCTAAGCATTTTGTTGATATATTTAATGATGGCTATGCAGATGCTGCTTTAGCCGCTTCAATTTTTCATTTTGGTACATTGCCTGTTAAAGAATTGAAAAATGAATTATTTAGTTCAAATATAATTGTGAGAAAATAAAATGCCAGAAAACGAAATTTTATTTGATCCAGGCTATTCCCCTTTGATTATTCCTTTAGTTGAGAATATGGAAGCTTATACTTCAATACTTGCTTCTCAGCGTACGCTTCAGCAAAAAAAATTCAGGTTTAAAATAATTTATCCACAAATTTTTAAGATTTTAAGCAATAATGTTGCATTTTATTATGGTTGTCTATTATGGGCCTTTTATTTGACTAATGAATACAAGAATGCACCTAAAAAACTAATCGGAAATACATTCTTGAGTATGAATAATACTAAAAATATTATTGATCAAATGAGTGAATATATTTTAAATATAAAAAATAGTATTGCAGTTCTTGAAAAAGACTATAAGTATTTTGTTGGTAGTCAAGCTGAAATTCCAAAGTTCTGGTATGAAATTTTGGATGTATATATTGAGTTTTTAGAATTAAATAATGCGTTTATTGCTTGTTCCACCACTGTAGACATAAAAATCCCTGAAGTTCTTGCTAATGGTGTCTATTCACCAAAGCTTAACGACCAAATACAAAAAATAATTTCTGAAAAATCTATCGAAACCCTATTAAATATTAAAATATTTCCATATTTTTCTTGATATTATTTGCTTTTTTTTATATGCTTAAAATGTATAAAAATTGCGTGGAGTATGCATAATAATAACTCATTAAATCTAGAAAACTTGGCTACTGAATGTAAGGTTGTTGATACGAGTGATTCCAACGAAACAATTCAGTTGATTAAAACGCTTTCAGCCAAATATGATAAATGTGAGCTTGTTAAAATCTATAACTATTTCTTCGATAGATGTAGTGATTATAATGTTATTGTTTTTTTGTTGAAACTTATTGATAAATTCAGAGATTGCAGCAGTGTACCAGTTCTTGTTGATACATTGATAATGAGAGAGAAGTTTAAAGATAGAATTAAAGATGATGATTCGAGAAACCAAATCAGAGTTGTTGTTGCAAGAGTGCTTGCTAACTTGAAAGATAGTCAAGCCGTATATCCTTTATTGTACTGTCTCAACAATAAAGATGAAAATTACAAAATTAGATTGAGTTGTGCTGAAGCTTTGGGAAAAATTGGTGACAAGTATGCTGTCTCACCCCTTGTAGACCTATTAGAAGATGAAGAAGAGAAGTCAGTTTATATAAAAGAATCAGCTGCTTTTGCTCTTGGGATGATAGGTGATATGAAAGCTGTTGAGTCACTTGTTTCTATTCTCGAATCAAAGAAAGGTATAATTGACAAATTTACCTTCCTGAAAGAAAGGGCAATAGAAGCTCTTAATAAAATAAATTTTAAAAGTGATCGTGTTTTTAAGGCATTAAAGAATTCATTACTGGATGAATCAGCGCAAGTTAGAATTAATGCAATAGAAGCACTTATGAATACAGAAGATTCGAGAGTTTTAGATCTTATTAAAAGCATGTTAAAAGATCCAGAGCAAGAAGTTGTAAAAAATGCAGTTATTGCATTGTACAATATGGAAGGTGAAGAACTTATTGCAACAATTCTTGAAGATATTGCAGCTCCAGAGTTTGCAAAAATTGAAGCAGAAGCTTTGTTAAATGAGTTATCAGATTATGAGGATGATTTAGATGAATAAATCTATTATTTTATTGTCAGGTGGATTAGATTCCGCGGTCAGTCTTGCTTATGCCAAAGATAATTATAATATTTCACTTGCACTGACCTTTAATTATGGTCAAAAGGCTTTTTCTAATGAGGCCTCTTCATCAGCTAAGTTTGCTGAATTCTATGGATTAGAACATAAAATAATTGATTTACCTTGGCTTGCAAATATTACCAAAACTTCTTTAGTGTCTGAAGATAATGTTCCTGAAATGCCTATTGAGCAGTTAGATAACATTGAAGTTGCTGAACAAACAGCAAAATCAGTTTGGGTGCCCAATAGAAATGGGTTGTTTGTTAACATTGCCGCTTGTTATGCTGATGCATATGACTACAGTCATATAATTATTGGGGTTAATTATGAAGAAGCTACTACTTTTAAAGACAATAGCAAAGCCTTTATCGAAGCAGTTAACTTTTCTCTTGGTAATTCTGTTAATAATGAAGTGGATGTGATTGCTCCACTATCAGATTTTGGAAAAGAAGAAATTGTAAAGATTGGTATTGAGTGTGGTTTACCATTCGAGCATTTAAGGAGTTGTTATCAAAATGGCTTAAAACATTGTGGTACGTGTGAATCTTGCAGTCGCTTAAAAAGAGCATTGTTGGCTAATGGTAGATCAGACTTGATAAAGTTACTATTTTAGATGAGAATATTTTTATGAACACAAAATTTTTGGAACAAGAAATTAAATACACTGGAGCTGAATTAGCGCCACATTGGATATACAAAAACTTTAACATTTTGGGCGACACTATAGTCGCTTTTATTGGTGAATGTGAGGTTAAGCTCACTGAAATGGTTGACATTTCTGATGTAATAAATAATGAGCCAATTTATAGTAAGAAGATGTTGAACATTATTGTAGAGCACTTTGGTATTGATTTAAGAGAAGGTGTTTTTAGGCAGAGAATGCTTGTCGTTATTTTAAAAGAAATATTAGAGGATCTTCTGCCTGGAATAGCAATTGTTAGAGATGGTGATGATTTGTTCTTTGAAAACAAAAAACTCACAGTTTCTATTGCTACAAAATCTGTAACGTCGATTTTAATACACTTTGGTATTAATATAGACCCAGAGGGGGCACCTGTGAATGCTTCAGGCCTATATACAGATTTAAAAATTACGGATATAAAATCTTTGGCTAATGATTTGTTGGATAGGTACAAAAACGAAGTAGTTAGCATATCTGAGGCAGTTTGCAAAGTAAGAGGAGTTTACTAAGATGCAGGATAAAAAGAACAATAACTTGCAAAAAGCGAAAAATAAAAGGACTATGTATATCTTCTTTGCTACTTTCTTCTTTAGTATGTTTTTAGTTGGATTTATAATAAAAACTCTTTCGCCAAACGTTGATGTTGAAATTGGAGATGACGTTGATACTACTCAATCAGAAACCCCAGAGAATTCTGCTGGGGGAAATGTTGACAATAGATTAAAATGGATTCAGTTTGAAGATAATATGCCTGGCGTTTCAAAACGACTACCGTCTGAAGAAACAGTCCCAATGACGCAAAATGAGAATGATAGCAAGAGGTTAGAAAAACTAAATGGGGTATCCTCAGAACTTGATGAACAAAACTTAAGTCAACAGCAACAAGTTACAAAAAATCAAAAAAATACACCTCCAACTCCAACAAGCAGTGAAGTTGCAAGAAGTGCGAGATCGACCGTAGCAGTACCGAAAATATCAAAAGTTTACGTTGGTTACTATACTTCAGTTGATCAAGCCATTACAGTACAGAATAAATTAATCGACTCAGACTTAAATGTTTCACCATTTGTAAAAGAGGTGAATGGCTACTATGTAGTTCAAGTTGGTTCTTTTGCAAATAGGCAAAAAGCGCAATCTTTGTATGGCGATGTCTCTGCAATGGGGCTTCCAGCCAAAATAGTTTCTGAATAAATTAAAAAAGCCCTAAGAGGGCTTTTTTAACGGTTATGAATGGTATTTAGGTATTATTTATGAACCACCGCTATATTGTGGTGCTGCTGCTTTTATTGCTGAGTCTTCAGCTTTTTCGACGCTTTCAAGTTCTGCTTGTGCAGCCTTTAGTTGTGTTTCTAATGATGCAACTTGCTGATCAATTTCATTTTCAATTGCTTGTATCTTTGATTGTTCACTTTTCGCTGCTTGCTCCATTGCTTGTTGGTAGTAAGCACTTGTAAGTGCAGTCATATCGATTGATGATGTTGTTCCTGTCGGATCAATTGTGTTTGAATATGCATTGTTTGTTGAAGCATTTATTGCATTGTATTGAGCTACATAATTCTGTGCAGCCAAGCTTGCTTGATTATAAGCATTGCCAGAATTTTGTGCCATGAAAATGTTTTGTCTTTGGTACATTGTTGCGCTTGAATTTGCAGCTTCTTCTGGAGTAATAATTCCATCTGCAACATTCGCAGCATATGTTGCCAAATCTTGTTGTTTTTGCGAGAGTAACATCAATTTATAATTGATTTGATTTACTCTGTTCGTAAGCATTAACTTACGTGCAGTAAATATAGCGTACATAACCTGTCTCCTACCATTCAATATTTTAACTAACCTTACTTATAAAAAAACAATTTAAAAGTGTAAATTGCTTAAGTAAAAGAGTTGTTGACTTTTAGCCCGTATATCAACTAAAAAGCAGTCAATCATTGATGATTACTGCTTTTTTGCTAAAGGTGGTGTCCAATAAGTATATATTATGTAAATATGATGTCTATTGAGATTATCTACAATGTATTCATTATTTTTTAAAATTCATAGTTACATTTGTTTACAATAACTAATACCATTTTAATGTGAATAAACGTGATTTGTTTTTTAAACACTGGCTACACATTTGCGTTTCTAAATAATTCTTTTTGGAAAAATCCTCAAAATTGCTACCACATCTACCCCTATGATCGTCTACCAATAAAGGACAGTTATAGATTCCTTTGTTTGTTAATGTTCGACTAGATGAGCAATCTAACATTGATAGATCTTTTATTGTGCCTAATTCTATATTTTCATATTGGTCACGTTGGATGTATGGGATCACGCAAAAATTCATTGTATCTGTTTCAAAATCTATGTTGTCACATAATTTTTTGAAGTTTGAAATAAGTTCTGCTTCATTTTCATTCCAATAGTTGACTATTGTTAGAATTGGATTGAAGTCATATTTTACAAGGCTTTGTATTGCGTGTATGCTTTTTCTAAAAGCACCTCTACCTCTTAATTCATCATTTTTCTTTTCATCATAATGATCTATACTTATTCTGAATATGATTTCATTGTTTAGTGTATTTTCTTCTTCAACTTTTCTTAAAAAACGTGCTTTTTTATCATTTATTGTCATTCCATTTGTGTGAATTACAGTTGAATGCTGTTTTAAGCAATATCTTAATATTGCATTAAAATCCGGGTGTAACATAGGTTCTGCGCCAGATAAGTGTATAAACTTAATGGGTTCTTCTTTTAGCGAAAACAAGGATTGCTTTATCTTCTCAAAAGGTATAAAGTCTTTGATCTTTTTATTGTCTTTAAAGTCTATATAGCAGTGTTTACACTTTAAATTACAATTTTTACCAGTCATTTCGATAAAAATAGAAGAAAGTTCTTGTATCTCAATGCTTGGTGCAGTTAATATTGAATTTTGCATGTTTTAGTATCCTCTTGACTCAACTCTAGTTCTCATACATTCTATAGTGTGAGCCTTTTATAATAAATTAGTCACTTGAGTAGAAATGAAGTCCAGTTGACTTATTTCTTTTTTAAAAATTTAATGCATATAAATTGTAATTCATATTTGAAATTTAATTTTTAACCCATTTGCTTTATTTATTTTAATTTGTTGAGCTATATGCCGATATTATAAATATAAATAAGGAGCGCACATGGCTAAAATAATTGAAAACTTGCATGGTAGAAGAATTATTGAAGTTTCTACAGATGATATATTTAGCATTGTTAGAGAGTATCAACAGATATCTTCCAAGATAAACAAATATGATTTATT
>JAEYQN010000060.1 GCA_023409995.1 Cyanobacteria bacterium OH_CBB_238
AAATTGTAAATGAGATTCTAATAATTCTATTAATTTTATGTTTTTTATATGGCTTTGTGATAGAATCAATAAATACATAGTTAGTGTAATTGGTAAATTTAAGAAAAGAAGGAAAAGTAAATGTCACGTGAAGAACTAGAACGACTAAGGCGGCTACATAAGATACAGCGGACAGTATTCAACACGATTATTATTTTAGGCGTATTTATTGCAGGAATAGCAGTCGGTAAAAAAATAGAAAGAAGACAAGCTGATATAGCGGCATTAGAAAAAGAAGCAACCGAAGCTTCTGTAGAAGAAAGTATGCCAACCGAGACTACAACAGAAATTGTTACAGAGGAACCGGTAACAGAGCCGACGGTGTCTGAGAATATGTCTGTTTCCATTAACGAGGCGGTAGAAAAACCGATCTGGAATGAACAATATAAAGATACTTCTGAGAGAATATTATTAAAGGAGCGGGAATCGATCCGTAGTTCTTATGAAGAAACGATGTTATTAAATGCAGCAGATAAAGAAATGATCCAGAATAGTACTTTAGATTTTTCCAATATGAAGATTGTCTGTCTTGGAGATAGCATTACAGAAGGCGCAAATGGTGCAACCCCATATCCGACCTTTTTGAAGAATATCCTGGGAGCGAAAGAAGTATTGAATTTTGGAATAGGAGGTTCTACGATATGCAGCGATCACGATGATGGTGTGGCAGCTATGTCTGACAGAATGGATGAAATTGCAGAAGATACTGATTTGGTCATAGTTATAGGGGGGACAAATGATAACTTTTATCAGGCATCCTGGCAATTTGGATTTATGGATTGGGAAACGAAGGGGGATGCTACATTTTGTGGTGACCTTCAATTATTGATGAGAAGGTTCAAGTGGCTGTTTCCAGATACCAAGGTTATTTTCTTCACACCACCTTCCAATACGAAGATTGATGAATTAAGGGCAGAAAATGCGAATCTGCTGGATCAGGGTAAATATGCCGAAGCAACCGTCTATATAGGTGCGGAGGAAGGAATGCCGGTAGTTGATCTTTACAATCAGAATTTTTTAAACGCACATGATAGCACAGTAGCAACGAAACTTTTGGGTGATAAGGTACATCCGAATACGCAGGGAAATCAAATTTTGGCAGAACGCATTGCGAGTGAAATCATCAAAAGATATGAATCATAAAACACCAGGATACTCATGAATTGTACTTCAGCCGCATATTTAAGAAACACTTTGGAGTGCCTCCAAGTAAATTTTGGGAAGAATAAATCCGCATGTGTGATAAAAGTGCCTATGTATTTTACATGGGCACTTTTTTTGGTGTAAATATAAATTCAGGATATGTCCATACAGATTGTGGATAAAGCCATATTGCAGCAATCTGTGGGCTGCAATGCAACAAAGCTTTTCTTTCTCATGAAAAGGAAATTGCATGTAAACAAATAGAACCAATGCAAGTTGTGTTGTCTCGTTCTCAGCGTGTCCACAGAGAGGAAAGCAGGCTGATTCTAGCCGGACATGCCGATGTGGTATCCGGGATAGCCAGATATGGAATAGAATTTTTTGGATTTGTTTAAATGATGTATGAAGCAGATAAAAGTGACATATATTTTTTTAAAAGTGTATAGAGCGAGCACAATGAAATACCTGAAAAAAATTAAAACGGCGATATTCATAGAAGTAGTCTGTTTCGTTTCGTTACTTCTGTTTAATATGAATCAACTGGATAAAATAATTTCATTTTTGGATACGTATAGAACAACGATCGAGACCGTATCTACGGGAGATAAATTTATTAAGTGGGTTGATTTTAATGTACCATGTGAAGCTTTAAAGTGTGCCTATAAGTGGGACATTGATACCTACGGTAAAGAAGTACATATCAACTGGATAGAGCTTCTTGCATATGCAGCAGCTAAGAACGGAGGAAAGTTCGGGAAAAAATCAATCTCGGAAATGAATGAAACAGCAGAACAGTTGACTCAGAAAGATACAACGATAAAGGAGCTTACAAAAGAACTAAAATATTATGATTATTACCTGGAGGCCTATCAAGCAGTCTTGGGAGAGTATGTAGGGGAATATACAGTTACGGAGAGTCAGGAAAAGGCATCTGCCAAAGCCCAGAAAAGATATGGTCTCAAAGTTTTTTTCCCAATTGCAAAACAATTTGAGTATAATGATTATGATGATTTTGGGGTAAGCAGAAGTTTTGGATATGAAAGAAAACATTTAGGACATGATATGATGGGACAAATTGGAACACCGATTATCTGTGTAGAGTCTGGGTATGTAGAGGCGCTTGGGTGGAATAAATACGGTGGATGGAGAATTGGAATCAGAAGTTTTGATAAAAAGAGATATTATTACTATGCGCACCTACGGCAGAACTATCCTTATCAGAAATCACTGAAAGAAAATGCGACCGTTCAGGCTGGGGAAGTAATCGGATATATGGGACATACGGGATACAGTGCAACTGAAAATGTAAACAACATTAAAACCGTTCATTTACATTTTGGAATTCAATTAATTTTTGACGAGTCTCAGAAAGACGGAAATACTGAAATTTGGATCAATCCATATCAGTTATGT
>JAEYQN010000127.1 GCA_023409995.1 Cyanobacteria bacterium OH_CBB_238
ACTTACGCAGAACATATGCAACAAGCATTAAACCATACTCCAAACTTGATTATTGACGATGGCTGCGACTTAGTTGCCGCAGTACATTCTCAAAGGCCAGACCTTGCAGAAAATATTATAGGCTCAACAGAAGAAACAACAACAGGCATCGTTAGGCTTGAAGCGTTAGAAAATCAAGGTCTTTTAAAATTTCCTGCTGTAGGAGTAAATACAAGTTTAACCAAACACCTTTATGACAACAGATACGGTACCGGACAAAGTGCCATGGACGGAATTATTAGAGCAACAAATATTTTAATAGCCGGCAAAACAGTTGTTGTTTCGGGATATGGATGGTGTGGCAAAGGTTGTGCGATGAGAGCAAAAGCGCTTGGCGCAAATGTCATAGTCTGTGAAGTTGAACCATTAAAAGCACTAGAGGCTGCTATGGAAGGTTACAGAGTTATGCCAATCGACGAAGCTGCTGAAGTTGGTGATATATTTTTGACAGTGACTGGAAACAAACATGTTATAGATGTTAATCATATGCTAAAAATGAAAAGTGGTGCCTTCGTTGCAAATGCGGGACACTTTGATTATGAGATCAATATACACGGAATAAAAGAACACACCAATAATATAAAAAGAATTAGGCCGACTCTTGATGAATATAATTTAAATAATGGAAACGTAATATATGTTCTGGCAGAAGGAAGGTTAGTAAACCTTGTTTCTGCTGAAGGTCATCCAGCATCTGTTATGGATATGTCATTTGCAAATCAAGCTTTAGGTATTGAGTTTATAGTAAAAAATCGTGATACATTACAAAACAAATTATATACACTTCCTCAAGAAGTTGATGATATGATTGCAAGGATTAAATTGGAGTCAATGCAAATATCAATCGACTCGCTGACAGAAGAGCAAAAAGAGTACATGAATAGCTGGGACATAGACTAGATTAATGACTACAATTCAGAATGTCCTGATAATTGGCATTGGTGCAATTGGAAGAATTTATGCTGCCAAATTGTCTGATGAACACACTGGCTCTTTAAAAATATTAGTCGATAAATCCAGATTAAAAAACTATTTAGAAAAAGGCGTTTTCTTTAACAATAAAGAATACCATTTTGACTATATTTTGAATGAAAACACAAACTACAAAGCAGATCTGATATTAATTGCCACAAAAACATATAATTTAGATGAATCCATTAAAATGATAAGAAATTTTGTAGGTCCTAATACTATAATTATGTCCTTGTTAAATGGTATTTCAAGTGAAAAAGAATTAATTAAAAATTATGGAGCAGACAAAGTATTGTATTCATACTTTGTTGGACATGCGAGTATAAAAAAAGGCACAAACGTTTATCATGACGGAATTGGTAAAATAGTTTTTGGTGGTATTACAGATAAAATTAAATTGGTTGAAACATTTTTCAATAGAGTCAATATAAACTATGAAATACCAAAAAATATTGAGTCTTCGATGTGGCAAAAATTCATTATGAATGTAGGAATAAATCAAACCTGTGCATATTTCAATATTGATTATGAGGGCTTGCAAACTATACAAAAAGCTAGAGATTTTGCAGATAATCTTATGATTGAAGCGGTCACTATAGCTAGAAAACTAGGTATTAAAGAGACTGAATCATTCATAGAAAATACGTTCAAACTAATAGATACAATGCCCCCAAACTTAAAACCCTCAATGCTTCAAGATATTGAAAATAAAAGAAATACTGAAGTTGATAGTTTTGCCGGAATTATCTCAGAGTTGGGAATTAAACTCCAAGTAAAAACACCACATAATGATTTGGTATTAAACAAATTAAAACAACTATCACTTAAACAAGAACTTCATACTCTCACGACTTGTTATAAATAATGAATCATCAATGTCGTCTTTTTCTTTTATGCAAGCTATAAAATAATCTAACAAACGTTTTAATGAAAAGAGATAAATGTCATCAGGTAGTCTCTCTGAAAGTATTAGTGGTGGTTCAGCAAAAAGAGCCTCTTCATCAAAGAATTCTCTTGGTCCATATATTTTTTTATCTCCACCAAATTCTATTATTCCATTTTCAAAAACGAAATTAAAAATACTTACTTTGGGAGTAGTGTAGCTTGTGATAATACTTGCAGTTGCTTCATTTTTAAATTTACAAGAAAAGAGAGAGTTATCTATAACTTTGGAATATTTAGACATTGAAGAAGAAAAGTGAACATACTCGACTGGTACTCCAAAAAAATAAACTAACAGGTCTATATAATGCAAAGAGTAATTTTCAAACACACCCTGTTTGTATATTTCCCTATTATTTATTATTGAACCTAAAAAACACTCCTGCAAAGCAGCGCCTTGACCTTGAACTATAGATACGCTTGTTAACTTACCCAATGAATATTTCTCAACATCTGATTTTAAAGCCAGAGCGTATGGACCAAATCTATTATTGAAATTAAATAATATTTTATTTTGCTTCCCTTCACAGGTACTAATCAAGTCAATATATTTGGCTTTTTCTGAAAATGGAGATTTCTCACACAGAATATAGCCACTATACTCTGTTAGTAATATTTTCATATACTCATAGTTTGAATAACTCTGAGTTGTAAGTAATATAGCATCACACTCAAATAGTTTTTCGATAGAATCAACATATTTAAGACTAGCAAATACTTGAGTCAAAAGCCCTGGAGCATACACAGAATATTCAACCTTATCCACTATATTATCTATTATTTGGATGAAAGTGTTAGTTTTTTTATCAAAGCCAACAAAGCCTATTTTTAACATTCTTATAACCTTTTTTAAAAGTTATATCACGCAAATTTAAAATACTCATTGGTAAGGTATACAGTAAATATAGTATAAGATTGCAGTATTAGTTAAGAAGACTGAACTCGCACCCACAATAGCTTTGTCGATAAAAGTTTTCTTTTTTAGCTATATTCATTGTCTTTTGAAAGCCATTTTGCTTTTTAAAATCAAAATCAAGAAATTGCAGATTAAATCTTCTAGCTACATCTTCTCCAATAGAAATTATATTTTTCGAAATTTTGTGTGGACTAACAGTAAGAGTTGTTGTAAATTTGTCAATTTTTAATGATAAAGCCTTTATTGCTGTTTGCATCAGCCTAAGTTCAAAACAACGATCACATCTTCTTCCTTTTTCAGGCTCATTCTCCAAGCCAACAATAAAATTATACCAGTCCATTGCATCTTGTTTGTCTACTATTAGCTCTATTTTATATTTTTTACAATACCTCTCCAACTCCAAATAGCGTTTCATAAATTCTTCTGGTGGAAAAATATTTGGATTATAAAAGTATAAAATAGGTTCATACTGAAAACTTTTAAGTACCTCTATGCAGTGCCCCGAACAAGTGGCACAACATGCATGCAATAAAATCTTTTCCATCTATTACTTCTCGACAGCTCCAGCTTGAATAAGCTTTTCTTTCAAATCATAATAAGGGACTAATCCTGTATATTTAGACATATTTATTATAATTGTCGGCGTTCCTATTATATTTTCCTGAACAGATTTTTCAATTTCATCTGATAATTTTTGTTTTGTTTCATTACTATTTGCATCTTCATATAGCTGGGGAATGTCAAATTTGTGAGTTCTAGCTAACTTCAAAACTTCATCTTCAGACTTTGGAGTACTTTCAAAAAGCAATTCGTTCATTTCCCAGAATTTATCTTGGTTTCTTGCAGCAATAGAGTATCGCGCCAACATACACGAATGTTCATGAACCTGGTTCATGACATGTTTATTACATTCTTTATCTAATGGCAAATTGTGCTGTTCTATTCTAACTCCACGCAATTCTGCAGCAGCCCTATGCAACATTATATTTTGCATATAACAAGCAGGACAATTATAATCAATATACTCTTGAACAATTATTCTTGCATTTTCTTCACCTAACAAGTTTCCACTTGTTTTGTATGGATTTGTCTTAAGATTTGCATAATAGTCCACACTTTTTTTAAACTTCACTTGAGGTGTTAACACATAACTCAATGAAGTATATGTTAAAAACAAAGACCCCAAAATAGCAATGCAAATTAAAGATATTGCATATTTTTTAATTTTTATTCCTTCAACAAAATCTTCAATACTTGTTTTAATATCATAAATAATGCCTTCTCCCCACGAACGAGCAACCAATGCAATAATCAAGTCAAGCAGATAGGTAAATACGCACAAAAGGCATATTTTTTCAATTTTAAATAAAGAAATAAATGCTAATCCCATAGAAATTACAAATGAGACTAAAGCTATCGAATAAATATACGATCTTGGATTTTTAAAAACTTTAAGAAAACCTAAAAATTTTATATTTTGCAATTTGTCTACAAAACATAAGAATAGGACGAATAAATACAAACATAATCCCCAGAAGGCAAGAGGTACTCCCAGGAATTGTGAGAATGTTGTTTTTGCAACCGAGTCACAATCTATAAAATTATTTATTGAACAAAAGCTAGGCAACGCATAGGGATTAAAATTTGCGTCCATATATATCATAGAAAGCTTAACTGATGTAGCAAGCCCAATTAAAGCTAATATAATTAAAGTTATTCTTTTTAAGTTTGACATCTTACCATCCTATACAAATTGTTTCATAACATCCTTTAGTGAAAAGTCTTCTGCTAGTTTTTCCTGAGCTAATTCTATCACATGTTCATAACGTTCTTCATATGTGGGTTTATTACTATTATGAAAAACACCTGTATACAATCCTTCTTCACTGAATGCCAGCCCCATAGCTGCCAATCTGTCTTCAGGGTTATGTGATTCTGGTACCTCTATGATAATTTCTTTTATTTTCTCAAAAGAACTAACTTTATTGTATTGAACACAAGGAGATATGACATGGATGAAAGAAAATCCTTTGTGAGCTAATCCCTGTGAAATAAGTTTTTGGAGCTGTTTTAAATCTCCAGAATAACCTCTGGCAACAAACGATGCATTAAATGATAAAGCTAATAACACAGGGTTAATTCTATCTGCAGTCCAAGCATATGGATTACAT
>JAEYQN010000180.1 GCA_023409995.1 Cyanobacteria bacterium OH_CBB_238
TCCAGGACCATATTGATTGGATAAATCATTGGTCTCCAACACAGGGATTGGACTTTTGACCCAATTTCTTAGATCTAATATATCTTTGTTTTTTTCTATGCTCAACATACCCATACAGTACTCATCACCAGTTGCTGAGGCCGAATACGTCACATAAATTTTATTATTCTTATCTAAAACCGCTGCCCCTTCATTCACTTTTTCATTGACACGTTCCCATTCATACTCTGGTGTCGACAGTGTAATGGGATTACTTGCTAATTTCCATGGAGAAATTTTGTCAACTTCTGCAAGTTTTAACATAGAAATACCATCGGTTTTATATGCCCAAATCACATACCCTTTTTGTCCTTTCTCAAAATAGGTCATATCTAAGCACATATCATCGAATCCTTTTGTTCCACCGTCTTTATCTGTAAATTTGCCTTTTTCTGTCCATGATTCTGCTTTTAAAATGGCATTCTGATCTTCGCATGCAAGTACGAAGCAGCGAATTCCCCAGCCATTATCCGATGTACTTGCCGCATAATAAAGATACCATTTTCCATTTATCTTATGTAATTCCGGAGCCCAGATATGATACATCTGCTCCCCACTTGTATGTGCTTTCCATACAATATTATCTTCCGCATTGGCTAATCCTTCCAGCGTATCTGATTTTCGGATCGCTATTCTGTCATAACCACTATCCCTATTTCCATATGCCGGCCATGAAGAAGTAAAGTAATAACATTTTTCCTCCGCATCATAAATAATATAAGGATCCGCTCGCTCTGCAATTAACGGATTTGAAAAATATTGCAATGTTCCTTGCAGTGTATAGGTACCTGCCAACAAATCTGCTGTATCTTTTACGATTTCTCCTGTCTGTGTGTTTTTCCAGGTAACAGCCACATTCCTGGTACTGTCATCTTCCATCTTAATCGTTGTTTCAGATGGCAGTTCTTTTGTTTCTCCCTCCTGTAATTCTATTTTACGTGTTGCTACCTTTTTGTAAGAAACTGCTTCTTCATAGACCGCTTCTTTTTTTTGGGTATTCTCATTTGCAATTTCTTGATACATATCCCAAATTTCATCTTTGGATAAATCTCTTGTATATACCTTTACTTCTTTGACTGCTCCTTTAAAAACTCTGTCTGGATATTCTGATTTACCGATATAACTTACCAGGTCACTACCAAAATCAGATATTTGAGTTTCTTTTGTATCTCTGATGATTTCTTTTCCATTCAAATAACCTATGATTTCATTTTCTGTAATAACTGTGGTATACAGATTCCATCCATCCGGGGTCTTGGTATTGGAACAATTTGTTTCCGTATTGTACGGTGTATTCTCATCATAAGAATCTGTAATAACAGATTTAAAATTGCCATTTTTTGCAGGATTCAACAACCAATATTGTGCAGGAAATCCATTATCACCTGCTTTTGTACCAAAATACATGGCTGAGAAATCTCCGCTTCCCATATTACTCTGAAACCAACCAGAAATAGTTAACGTATCTTGCCCATCAAACAAACCTTCTGGTAATTCTATGTAAGCGGCATCACTACCATGATTTCCGCCTGGAAGTTCCAGTGAACCAATACGGAGGGCCGCTCCATTTCCACGTATATAGGCAGAATTTCCACTTCCTGATTCATCTACAATCTCGACTCCGTCATCTGTATCTTCCAAATCGCTAAATTTATAATATGCCAATAGCCCTTCTGCATTTGCTTTGCGCTTTGTAAGCATGTTTTCGGAAACAGAAAGTGCATTCATGGAAAGTGTGGAGAGTGCATTTTCTGAAAGAGAATTTTCTGAAAGAGAATTCGTTTTATCCTCATCCACTACTTCTTCTTTTTCCTCGGTAGATTCCTCGGTTCCTTCTTCAGCATTTTCCTTACCTTCACCTTTGTTCTCCGAGTCATCTTTTTCCGATTCTGACTCGTCCGATTGCTCTTCCTCTATCTCTTCTTTTTCTGATGTGCTATTTTCAGTCTCGTCCAAGTTTTGTTCCGTGCTACTCCTACCCTCTTCCGATAACACAGTCTCAGCATGCACAGTTTTCAATCCACCTAATGGTAATCCGGTAAATATCATTGTGAATACTAATATTCCAACTACTACACGCGTTGCCCATATACGCATTTTTTTTCCTCCTTGTTTTATCTTATGTACCTTACAGTCCTATTAATATAGCACACAAATTTTTTATCATATAGACATTTTCTTGCGCATTTTGTATGATTTCTTATTATTTTTAAGTAAAAAAACCTATAAAATCATTAAAAAAAGTACCTCTTTTTTAAAAAAGTGTACTTTTTTACTAATTATGATTTGCACCAGTAAGGATTCCATGAAGGGGATTCCGCTCATAGTTCATTCGCTACACGCTTTCGCTTGGACTTCGCCGCAGTGGTACGTAAGAGCATACAAAAAACATGCTATAAGTACCAGCGGCTGCATACAGTTGCTGTTTAAACTATGTCCGGAATCCATTTTGTTTGGTATATGTAGGTGCAAATTTGAGTTTATCGATTTGCACCAGTTAGGATTCTATAAAAAGGGATTCCGCTTATAGTTCATTCGCAACACGCTTTCGCTTGGATTTGCCGCAGTGGTACATAAGAGCATACAAAAAACATGCTCTAAATACCAGCGGCTGCATACAGTTTGCTCTTCAAACTATAAGCCGAATCCATTTTGTTTGGTATATGTAGGTGCAAATTTAAGTTTATCGATTTGCACCAGTAAGGATTCTATAAAAGGAATTCTGCACATAGTTCATTCGCAACACGCTTTCGCTTGGACTTCGCCGCAGTGGTACGTAAGAGCATACAAAACATGCTCTAAGTGCCAGCGGCTGCATACAGTTTGCTGTTTAAAC
>JAEYQN010000185.1 GCA_023409995.1 Cyanobacteria bacterium OH_CBB_238
ATATAGTAAAATATCTTTGCCATTTGCATGTTCTTTTATTGTTGTTGTAAGTAATGGAAGGATAAATTCTTTGTATGTTTTATGCCTTGTTTTATTTATGAATGGTTTGATTAAGTTTAGAATGAAAGGGTTGAATAATATTTTGGCTCTTTGCATTTGCTTAATTATGTCATCAGCTAGTTCTCTTACTTTTTTTCTACCTCGAATTACAATAACTTTTACTTCGGATGGTGGTATTCCAATTGCAGAAGTTGCTGCTGATTCTAATATCTTTTTAATATCTTCTTGTGAGACATCTGGCTTACGAAAGCTTCTGTGGCTGCGCCTTTTCAAATATAGAGCATTTAATGAATCATAGTTTGCTATCTCTTTTGGAATTATTCTTAGATGTTCTTTACTTATGTCTTGTCCTATTATTTCTATGGCTTCGTTAGGACACTTCATCATACAATGACCACACTGAATACATCCCAGTTGCGAGTTCTTATTTCTAGCAGGAAAACCGTCGTTATTTTCTACAAGGTAATCACCGCATATGTTTATACAGGTTGAGCATTTAGTGCATTTTTGTTTATCTATTATTAATTTTACGGGTTTTTCATTGTTAAGCACAGATTATCCTTTATTGAAAAATTGCGAAAATATAATAACATATTTATCTTGTGGGTACAAAAATTTAAATGAACAAATTTGAATTTGAGTTATTTGATTCTTCAATGTATTTTGCAACTCCTGCAATTTCTATACCATCAATCAGTTCTTCTTGTTTTATTCCCATAACATCCATCGACATGCTGCAAGCAATGAATTTAATATTGTTTTCTTGGGCGCTGTTTATTAATTCTTTTAAACTATTTATATTTTTGTTTTTCATAACCCATTTCATTAGCAATGAACCTAAACCACCCATGTTCATTTTTGATAAAACAAGCTTCTCTGGACCTTGCGGCATGATTAGTCCGAATAATTTATCAATTATTCCTTTTTTCACTTTTTTATGATTTGTTTTTCTTAGGATATTTAAGCCCCAGAATGTAAAAAACAAAGTTACTTTTTTCCCACTAGCAGCCGCTCCATTTGCTATTATAAAGGCAGCTAAGGCTTTGTCCAGATCATTTGAAAAAACGACAATAGTTTGTCCATTTAAACTGTTTTTCTGAAGTTCAGTTATTTCACTATTAATTCCTTTTTGAATAATAGCTTTTATGATTTTGTTCTCACTGGTTAATCCTAATAATGTATTTTGAGTTGATCTGCACCAACTTTCTATATCTGACTTAAACCCTGAATCTGTTGTTGATAATTCTACTATTTCACCTTCTTTCATTTCTTTTAATGTTGAAGATAGCTTCATTATTGGTCCTGGGCATTGCATTCCGCATGCATCAATTTTTATAATGTTATTATTCTCAACTTTGCTGTTTAAACTTGTAGCTGGAACTTTTTCTAGGATATTTTGTTTATTTTTTATTATTTCTTTATAGAGCATAATTCCGCCAGATAAGCTTTTCACATTATTGAAACCATTTGCGAATAAAATTCTAGACGCTATATAACTTGTAAAGCCCTTATTGCAATATAGTATAATGTTTTTATCTTTGGGGATTTCTTCTAATCTTTCTCTAACTTCCTCTGCAGGGATATTAATTGCTCCTTCAATCCTTGACATTTCATATGAGATCTTTGGACGAACGTCTATTACGATTGATTCTTTTAAATCTTCATAGAAAGCTAGATGTGAAATGTTGTTTAAATAATTATTTGCTGCCATTCCCAGTATATTTATAGGATCTTTTGCGGAGGAATATGGTGGAGCATAGCACAACTCTGAGTCAACAAGGTCTTGTATAGTTCCATTTTGTCTCATGATTGAGGATATTATGTCTATTCTTTTATCTGCGCCTTCATTCCCCACAGCCTGAGCCCCCAAGATTTTTCCTTCATCGTTAAAAAGGAGTTTTAGTAATAGAGGTAATGCGTTTGGGTAATATCCCGCATGGTTGTTTCCCCAGATATGAATTTTTTTGTATGCAATATTTGCTTTTTGAAGCTGTTTTTCATTTTTTCCGACACCAGCGATACTCAAGTCAAAAACTTTCAATATGGAACTACCTTGAGTTTTTTCGTAGGTGGACTTTATTCCACAAATGTTGTCCGCGATTATTCTTCCTTGCCTGTTTGCAGGACCGGCGAGTGGAACAAAAGCGGGAGATTGTGTTATAAAGTCAATTACTTCTGTGTTATCTCCTGCGGCATAAATGTCAGGATTCGAAGTTTGCATGTGCTCATTGGTCTTTATGGCACCAGTTATGCCAAGTTCAAGACCCGAATCTTTGGCAAGTGTTATTTCTGGTTTTACGCCAATGGCTAATATGGCAATATCGTATGGAATGAGTGCTCCGGAGCTTAAGGTTAGATAGTTGTCAGAAAATGATTTAACCGCATCTTTTAGAACAAGTTTTACGCCATTCTCTCTCATCTCATTTTGAATGAGTGCAACCATATCGCTATCATAAGGAGATAATATCTGATCTGCTAGTTCGATGAGAGTTGTTTTTAATCCTTGATGAACCAAATTCTCAGCCATTTCAACAGAAATAAAGCCACCACCGATTACCGCCGCATTTTTTACCTGGTTTTTTATTATATAATCCTTGATGCTTTCAGCATCAGCAAGTGTTCTTACTGTGAAGATATTTGGATTATTTATTCCTTCTATTGGTGGAATTATGGGGCTTGAACCTTGTGTGAGAACTAATTTGTCATATGTTAAGCTATATTCGTTATTTATTTCCAGAGATTTATTATTTTGGTCAATTCTTGTAACTTCAGAATTTAACTTTACTTCTACATTTAGGAGTTCTTTAAATACTTTGGGATTAGAAACCAACATTTTTTCTCTATCACTTATCACATTTGAGCAATAGTATGGTAGACCACAATTTGCAATTGATATTTCATCTGTTTTTTCCAAAATTATTATTTCTGCTACTTCATTTAGGCGTCTAAGTCTTGCTGCGCAACTTGCACCTGCTGCACCTCCACCAATTATAATTATTCGCATTGAGTGACCTCCATTGACATAATGATTTTTCTAACATCTGTACTAATTAATTTGTAACATATTTGATTGCCGTTTCTGTAGCCTTCAATTATTCCTGCGTTTTTCATTACATTTAAATGCTGAGATATAGTTGGTTGAGCTATAGCTAGTTTTTCAACCATTGTTGATACACAGCACTCATCTTTTTTCATTAATCCGCAAGCAATTTTCAATCTTATTGGATGGGCGAGTGCTTTAAATATTTCAGCGTATTTTTCTGCGTTCATTTCTACCTCTTGAATATATAAATATTAGAATATTCTAATATTTATATATTGTCAAGTGGAGATTTGAGTGAATTCTTCTATTTATCTTTTGCTTCTAACTTTAAATCTGTTTCAACGTAATTTGAGTCTGAAAATTCCATTTTTATCTGTGAGGAATTTTTGGCTACTTTATGCATTAGCTCCTGGTTTGAACCCCTTAGATACCATTTGATTACTAATTTTTCATCCCCGCATAGGCTTCCATGGATTTTTAGTCCATCCTTTATTCTGAAGCTGCCTTCAAATGCACCAATTCTAACTTTAAATGCAGGTTCGTCTTCTCTTGAGTCAAGAGTGATTGATAAACCTCTATATTTCATCCTTTTACTACTATCAAAATTTTCAGGAAGACTCTCACTTGAGCTAATAAGATAATTAGATAAAGAATTTTCCAATATATTTATATTATCATCATCCATAATACTCACCCAAACACACTTTAGTTAATTAATATTATTATCAACTTATTTTTGGAGAGATTTCAAATTTCTTTGTTGAAATTAATATAATAAAAAATGTCCTACTTTTTACAGTAGGACAGAGGTGGTGTTAGGAGAAATATTTGAAGGAAGGTTTTTCTAAATTATTAGGAGCAGGGAGCGTCATAAATGCGTATTTACTATTGTTGTACTGCTCTTTGTCATTAGATCCATTCCTGTACCCGATTCCTGCTCTGTAGCCTGAAATCGAATATAATATTGGTAATGCGGGTTCAATCCATTTTAGGCCTGACATCACGGCAACTGTTGCTACGTCATCAACATGCAAGCCAATATCAAGCGCTTCTGGTTTGCGTTCACAATATAATGAACCTTCTTTTTTTCCTCTTTTACCAAGGATAGGATCAATAAGTTTTTTACTTATAACATTAGCGATGGCGCTTCCACCAACAACGCCAGTTGTTATTATTCCTGCGATCATCCCTGCGGCTCTTTTTCCCTTAGAGCGTATATTTAATTTTTCCATTATTCCCAATGCTGCTCCAGCTCCTACGTTGCAAAGGAAAATATTTGCGAGGTATTGATAAGTTCCTTCTTTAATTTTGTTTGGAACCTTTTCTTTCCAATTTTTTTCGGTCAACTTGTCGCCGACAATGCCTCCGCTAATGCCTCCAATAACTGGTACCAGCCCCATTAGTGAAAGCCGTCTTATTTCTCCAAAAATTTCTTTTGAAGAAATATTTTTAGGGTTTGGAATTAATCTATCAATCAGCTTTAAGCCAGCTGTATTTGTATGAAATTCTTCTGATAATGTAGCAATGTCTTTTGGGTTTGCTATTTTTGTTTTCATTTTTTCAAGAATTTTTGCAGATTCAGCAGAAATTTTATTGGTAGATAAAAATTCACTTATTGCATTAGTTTGTTCTTGCGTTACTCTCTTAAGGTTAACTTTATTAGAAAGTCCATTGATTCCGTTAAAAATGAATTTTCCGCTTATTTCTATTGGTTTTAATTTTAACTTGCCAGTGATTTCTATTGGTTTTAAGCCTTTTGTTGCAATTAATGCGGCTGTTATTGTCCCACCCCAAGTGCAAAGGTTTTTTATTAACGTTTTCTTTTTCTGATCTTTATTTTTTTGTTTTCTAACGTCATGATAAGTTGTAAGAGCGGCACCACCAATAAGAATTGGAGTAACAGCTTTTGAAAATTTTGCGATGACCATTGGTTGGTCTATGCATTTTCCTATCATTTTAATTGAAGTCATTTTTTCCTCAGTAAGTTTTGTTAGGTTAGCCAAACAATCTATTCTTTGATTGTATGGCAAGCCTAACATTTTGTCAATAGAGGAAATTTGACAAGTATGCAGGCAGACTGATAAATATAGCATAATGATGTATGCTTTATATTTGAATTTGGCTTAACTATAAGATGTTATCTCCTGAGAGCTTTTCGTTTAAATGTTTTTATATAAGAAGTAACAGAATATTTTTTGTACGTAATATTTATTAAGAATTAAAAAATATTACTTTAAAAGCATAAAAGAGCCACTAATTGTGACTCTTTTATGGAGCGGGAGACGAGGCTCGAACTCGCGACCCCTTCCTTGGCAAGGAAGTGTTCTACCACTGAACTACTCCCGCATTCCAGTTGTTACCTAATTATACATGCCAAATTTATTTTTTCAAGTATTTGTTCGTTATTTTGTTTTTGTTTGATATTTTACTCTTTTATAAGAGCACTTTTGTCGCCATTTATTGCATATTTTAGTATAATGTTTATAAAAAGGAATTATTTATGATTTTGGTTACTGGTGGTGCCGGTTATATAGGTTCTCACGCCGTTTTATATTTGATTAATAAGGGCTTAGAGGTTGTTATTTTTGACAATCTTGTTACGGGGCATATAGAGACGGTTAACAGATTGAAATCTTTATCTGATAATGTTCATTTTGTCCATGGTGATTTGAAAAATATTGATAATATCAAAAACATTTTTAATATGTATAAAATAGATTCCGTTATGCATTTTGCCGGATGTTCTGTTGTTCCTGAATCTGTTTTGAAGCCCGATAAATATTATCTGAATAATGTTGTTGGATCTTTAAATCTTTTAAATACAATGGTTGAATTTGGTGTGACAAAAATTGTATTTTCCTCATCTTGTGCAACTTATGGTGATCCTTTGTATACTCCAATTGATGAGAAACATCAACAAAATCCTATTACCCCATATGGACAAACCAAGTTGATGATTGAGAAATTCCTTGGCGATTATGACATTGCATATGGTTTAAAGTCTGTAAAATTGAGATATTTTAATGTTATTGGAGCAGATGCTCAATCCAGGATTGGTGAATGGCATGAACCAGAAACCCATTTGGTACCGAATATTTTAAAGTCTTGTGTTTGTGATCAAGGTTGTCTGGAAGTGTTTGGTGATGATTATGATACTAAAGACGGAACATGTATCAGAGATTATATTGATGTGGAAGACTTGGTAGAGGCTCATTACCTAGCTCTTAACTATCTTGAAGTTGAGAACTGCTCTAATGAGTTTAATATAGGTTCAAGTTTCGGATTTAGTGTTAAAGAAGTATTAGATGCTGTTAACGAGGTTGTTGCTAAACCTATCAACTGTAAAATTGGGCCTAAACGCAAGGGTGATACGCCTGTCCTATATGCAAATAACTCAAAAGCAGCACAAACTCTGAATTGGAAACCCAAAACAGTACTGGTTGAGTCTATAAAAAAGGCCTATGAGTGGGAAAAATCTTTACGATGCCTGATAGATGATCAGACATCTGATCCTTCTTTGTTGCCACCATTTTTTACTAAGTAAGGTTTTACAAATTCAAAAGTTCCTACTGCCGTTATTACCGCAGTTGCAGCTGTTAGTGCTCCTTTTGTAATTTTAGAAAGAGTATTGGCACCCTTTAATAGTCCATTGATAGCCCCAATACTTGTTCCTACGAAAAAGAATAAATATCCTTTAAATATGCTTCTCGGAACCTGAACTGAGTCATTTATATCATTTTGATTAACTACTTTTTGACTGATTGTGTCTATTATTCTGTCAATGGGATTCGTTTTCTGTGTTGTGACTTTTTCCCTTTCAGGAGTAATTATTAGCTCATCTTTTTCCATTTTGTTTGTTGGTAAAGATACATTTGTATTTATTTGCTCGCTTGGATTTGTTTGCGGGGTTGTTGGAAAAGTAAAAATGCTTTTTGCAGGTTCGTTTATTGAGTTTGGAATTGTCATTATTTCTCCCTTTTTTATTCTTAAAAACACCTAATTATATAATTTGCTAGCTAGTTGGGTTTTTCTGAGAAAGACATTGTGTGGTATAATTGTTGCTGTTATTTTTATAGAGAGACATAATAGTTTGCAAAAGAAGATAGCTTTTGAGGTTGAGTCTGATTTAATAAAATTAAATGATAGGCTAAAATTGATATTAAATTTGAATGAAAATGAATTGACAAATAATTTGGAAAAATATTTGCTATCAAGTTCTAAGAAGTTAAGACCGATATTGATTTTTTTGCTTGTAAAAGCTTTAGGAAAAAATGTTTTAGATTCTCATATAAAAATTGCTAGTTCTGTTGAACTTATTCATAATGCCACCTTAATTCATGATGATATAATTGATGGTTCTGCTCTTAGGCGAGGCAATAAAAGCTTAAATTACGAATTTGATAATAAATTAGCAGTTGTTGCAGGTGATTACTTATTAGCATTAGCTCTCGATGAATTGTTAAATGTTGGAAGTATAGATGTTTTGAAATTATTTACATCATCTCTATCTCATGTTTGTGAGGGCGAGATTAACCAGTATTTTCAAAAAGGTAAAGTTGTAGATATTGAAAGTTATATTGACAGATCAAAACAAAAGACGGCAATTCTATTTCAAGTGGCGTTGGAAAGTATTATTTTATTGTCATGTGAACTAGATCATCTTAACGCTGTCAGGACTTTTGCTATTAACTTTGGTATTGCATTTCAAATAAAAGATGATTTAACTAATGTATTACACACAGATTTGTCAAAACCTGCATTTAACGATTATTTGAGTGGAACATATACGGCTCCTATTATTTTCCTTGCACAATTTAATGAAAATTATGCAAGCATTGAGCCAAATAAATTGTTGCAAACATTGAAAACATCTGGTGCCATTGAACAAACGAAGATATTAATTAATAAGCATATTAATTTGGCTATTGATTCTTTAAGCTTTCTCGATGATAATTGTAGCAAGAGATCTATAATTGAGATTTGCAGAAGTTTAGGTTAGAGGATTATTCGGTGATCAATAGTAAATTTAATGCCATCATAAAAGAAGTCTTTGAAACAGTTATTTTTGTTGTTGTAATGGTTATTGTTATAAGATTTTTTATTGGAGAAATAAGGTGGATACCCTCTGCGTCAATGCATCCAACCTTGGTTGAAGGTGATAGGGTTTTTGTTGAAAGATTTTCAAGATTTTTCTCTACTCCAAAACGTGGAGATATTATGGTCTTTTATCCCCCGGCAGAAGAATTACCAAATGATCCATTGTCAGTACTTAAACGCTTAACAGGTTTTGCTTGTAAGGATATTGCATATATTAAAAGAGTTGTAGGTATTCCCGGTGATCGTCTGGAGGTTGTTAGGCAAGATAATGGAATGTATTCGGTCTATATTAATGGAAATGAATTAAATGAGCCATACGTTCAGAATCCTATGGACTATATTCCTTGCAAAAGTGATATGTTTTGTGGCCCATTTTTAATCCCACAAGGCGAATATTTTATGATGGGAGATAATCGAGGAAATTCTCAAGACTCAAGATTTTGGGGCTTCTTGCCAAAAGAAAGGCTAATTGGTAAAGCTACTTTTCTTTTTTGGCCAGTAACCCATTTTCAATATTTTGGTGAGCAAAAATATTAGAAAAATGTCTCAAATATTTTATAGTATTGAATTGTAGCAATTTTTTATACTTTTTTGTTTTACAATACATGTAGAGACATAATATTAGGCTAATTATGAAAATATTTGGAATCGGTTCTACTCTGAAGGCTGTTGGGAAAAGTGTTACCAAACCTGTTTCTAATCCTCTTTTAAACAAAGATGTGAGAATTATTGCAGACTCTTTTGTAAAGCAAGATAATCAAAAATTGCAAAAAGCACTGACACCTTTAGAGCTTGCTAAAAAATTTAAAAGCGAGGTTTGTTCAGGTTATTCTGACTGGAATGATCTTTTTCCAAGGGATGGAGAAAGTGGTAGTGATCTGACTAAGCAAATAATTGAAGAATATACTGCTTCTATTGAAAAAATGAATGTAGAGGGAGTAGAAACATTCTGCAAGCTTTCTATGGGTACTAATCATATAAAATGCTTGAAAGAAAGTGCAAAAGAGAATAAAAGTATAGCCAATTTTGTTAATCTTCTTGAATCTAAGCTTTCTAGAAATCTAGAATCATTATATAAAAACTAATTTTTTTATTATTTCATTAGTAAATTCTTCTGTCGTTGCATTGCCGCCTAGATCAGGAGTTGTTAGAGAGCCTTCTTCTAAAACTTCAAATAGAGCTTTTTCAATCCTATCAGCATGTTTATTTTCTTCTATGTGTCTGAGCATATCAATGGCGCTTAATAAAAGGGCAGTTGGGTTTGCTTTGTTTTGTCCTTGTATATCAGGTGCTGAACCATGCACTGGTTCAAATACAGCAATTCCATTTCCTATATTTGCTCCTTTTGCTACTCCTAGACCTCCAATTAATCCTGCACATAAGTCAGAAATTATATCACCATATAAATTAGGCAGAACAAGTACATCAAACTTTTGAGGTTTTTGAACCAGTTGCATGCATAAATTATCTACAAGTATTTCTTCATACTTTATTTGGGGATAATTTTTTGCTACAGATCTTACGGAGTCTAAAAATAATCCATCAGATAACTTACAAATATTTGCTTTTGTTACGGCACATACCGTGTTTCTTTTTTGTTGAACCGCATAATTAAATGCATATTCTGCTATTCTTGTTGAAGCTTCTCTTGTTATTATTTTGATAGATTCAGCTCTATCTTCGTTTATTTTTCTTTCTACACCAGCATATAGGTCTTCTGTATTTTCCCTTACAACAATAATATCAACATTCTCAAATCTTGTTTTAATTCCTGGTAAATTTTTGCAAGGTCTTAGATTTGCATATAAATCTAATTCTTTTCTTAATGTCACGTTTACGCTTCGAAAGCCTTTGCCAATAGGAGTTGTGATAGGAGCTTTTAGTGCAATTTTGTTTTTATTTATGGAGTCAATGACTCTTTGAGGCAAAGGAGTTCCCTCTTTTTCTGCTGTTGCTGCGCCTGCCTCTTGAATGTCCCAACTTATTTTCAATCCTGAATTTTCTATTATTTTTAAGACCGCTGAAGTTATCTCAGGACCAATACCATCCCCTGGAATTACTGTTATTTCTTTCATTTGAGCCCTTCTATCTATATTTTCTTTTTAAGAATTTGTATAGTGCTTGTAACGCAACTTGTGAGAAAGTGTATTTCATTATTCTTCTTGATAAATGTTTATTTGCATTAAATTTTAATACTTTTGTTTCCTTTTTTGTAGCTATACATATATAGATAAGCCCTATAGGTTTTTTCTCTGTGCCTCCGAGCGGACCTGCTATTCCTGATGTTGAAATTGCAATATCGCATCCTGTAGCTTTTAATAAGCCTCTTGCCATTTGTCTTACAATTTGCTTGCTAACCACTCCATGTTCTATTATGCTCACGCTGCTGACATTAAGATATTTCTCTTTTGCTTCATTCGCATATGTTACCAAGCTTTCATCTATGTAACCAGAACTCCCTGATACGTCAGTAAGTCTTGATGCAATTAATCCTCCTGTGCAAGATTCGCAACAAGATATGACTAATCCATTTTCAAGCAATAGTTTTGCTATTTGCCTTTCTGGCTTTAGTCGGCAAAAAGAAGGAAATAGCCTTATGATGGCAACAGAATTTATTATAAATTTCAACATTAATCTAATGAACATTAGTATACGGGAATATCAAGCGGCTTTAGTAACATTAAATTTATTTTATCGCCTTGATTTAATGATAAATCATCTCCTTTTTTGATTAAGTCAATTATTGAATCTCCCATAAAATATATTCCTGCTACGGGAGCAGAGAATACGGCACTTAATGGAGCTAAAGCATATTTGGGATAGCCTGACAATACTTGTCCCCCAGTGTTCCAGCCCCAATTTGTTGATGTTTTAACTATTTTTGCGGTATTTTTGGCATTTTGTACAGTTGCTGTTCTATAATTTGTTTGTTCTCCTAACCCGCCATCGATTGTTACTTTAGGATTATTGCATATACCGACTCTTAAAGAAATTTGCTTTCCCGTTGGGGCTACGACATGATCAAAGTCTAAATACACAGTTGCACTTCTCGATAGCATCCTGCTTTGTTTTATCTTTTGTATGGATCCTCTAACTATACTACCGGTTGGAAGAACCACTAACCCATCAACTTTTATGTCTTCTGTCGTCATCATTGAAAATTGGTCGCCCATTTCCATCATGTCAGAATTTATTGGGTCTAATAATTTTAAACGTAATATTGTTCCGCTTGGGATTCTTTTAGTTCCTATATCTGCGTGTATTGTTTTATTTGATAATGCTGCAAATGAGCAGTTTGCTGTTATAAGCATAATGCTGATAATTAATAATCCCAGAATATTTTTTAATTTCATTTGTCATCTCCTCGTAATAGGTTTAAAAAAACATTATTTTGTTTTAATTTATGTCGCTAATTGAGATTTTTCCATATTTTGCTGATAAATCATCAATATGATGAACGATATATGCTATTGGATCCAAATCTTTCTGACTTAGATCGACCATTGAGCCCCACTCTATTCTTCCATGGTGTGCTGCAATCATTTTGGCTATTTCTTTTTGGCCATTTTGCATACAAATGGTAAAGCCCCATTGGGAGTGCGAAATCCAATCTTGCCTGAACTTTTCATCATAGTCGATCAAACCGGTTTCTTTATCTATGGTGTATTCAAATATTTTCCCAAAATCATGCAAAATACATGCCGCTATTACATTGTCTTTATTAACATTTTTATGTATTGTTGATAGGATATTTTTTGCAATTTCAACACATTCTACGGTATGTTGAATTAGGCCACCTACATAATTATGGTGCATTAGCTTTGCGGCGGGCATTATTTTAAATAATTTTTCATGTTCAAAAAGAACTGATGACACAAATTCCTTAAGTTCAGTACTTTCAAAGGAGTTAATAACATATATTAATTGTTCAAAATGTTTTTCTCTTTGCTCTTCGCTTAAACCAAGAGATGCTTCTTTTACTAATTCTAAATTTGAAACTAGGCAATTATTAAATTTTTCATTAAAAGAACCGCCAAGAATTTTTACATGATTTCCGGTTCTGAAAATTTTATTGTCAGTCCTTGATAGCGTTTCTTCCCAAAGAATGCAGTTCAGTGAGCTTGAGTCGTTCAATTTCTTCAATTGAAGCTTTCCCATTTTTGTTCCGGCTTTTGTGTCACCTACTGAAAATATAACCACTTCATAAACTGCCGCTAAATCTAACATTATTTACCTTTTTTCTTAATTTTATTATCTTTTGAATTATATCACTAAAAATGTATGGAGAAAAATATTTAGAAATATAAATATTCATACAGAAGTATGATATTTTCGCCAGAATATGTGGAATTTATTGAAAAAGCAAAGAAGGTAAGTTATAGTTTAGATATAGAGATATATCTATTATAGGTGTTTCGAACGAGGTTATAGCCTGATAATATGCACTATAGCAAGGGCTTTCTGACAGGTGTAAGGAGAAATTATGGCAACAATTCAGTTTTCAGGGTTAGGTTCAGGACTTACGTATACTGATTGGATTTCTGCATTAGTTGATGCTAAAAAAGCTCCTATTACAACTTTATCAACTAAGGTATCTACGATAACAGATGCAAAGACAGATACGACCACTCTTAAGGG
>JAEYQN010000191.1 GCA_023409995.1 Cyanobacteria bacterium OH_CBB_238
GGCAACTGTATCCGTCCGCGCCCCCTCCGCCGACCGGTTAATTGCATTTGATATGGCCTTGGGCAAGGCACCGGGAATGTGACCTAGTAATTTATTTGCCAGTTTCATTTGTTCAATAGTAAGATCAATCATGCCCGGTTTGCCCCCAGTTCAATTTCCAGCATTCCCTGGCTGGCAGCGCAATGAAGCACCAAAAACCATTCACCGTCAACTGTCATTCTCTGGTTCCGTTCCGGCCGGTAGCCAAGATCCGCTTCGCTGATGAATAAGGTTATCTGCCAATAAAAAATCCCGTCGTAATTATCACTTTGCCGGTTGGTGCGCTGTTTGGAAATATCTTCATCCACGATACAAAGGACTTGCTGCCCGTTAATTTCGTGCCAGTCGGCATTTTCGTCTTGATTAAGAAAAACGGCCGCAATATCTGCGGCCATAACATCTTTGAGGCTCATGTCAGCCTACCAATTTGATTGCCGCGGTTGTCCCGGTTTGCGCTTTTGCTTCTACGCACCAGCCGCCAGTCGGTATATTGTCGGCTGCGGTTTTCGTTAATTTGTTTGCAGTTCCATCCCAATATAAAACATCACCGACAGCAAATGCCATTGTCGCATCTGCCGGGACGGAACCATTCACCCCTTTTACCGAAACTCCGCCGACTTCTCCGGGAGCAATACTGGCCACTGCAAAACCAATTCGTGATACTAACGGCACTACTTGTCCAGCCGCAATGGTTTCCTCACCTGTGTTTAAAAAGTCAATAATGTCACCACTCTGCTGGTATACACCTTGTCTTGGCATGAAATATCCCTCCATTAATAAATTTACCCTGGCAGTTTATTTGCCAGGGTTTTTGTACAAACCACGAAAATCCAGGGCTTTTGTAGCAAACTCGGATCGCACTTTATAGGTGATTCCATCTACTTCAAAGCCCGGTTGCGTTTCGATATACGGGGTATCAACACCATTTAAGAAAGAAACTTCAACCGTATCAATAAAACCGGGTGCCGCTGCAAAGTAATAGGAATCCGGGTCAATCGCATCCAGTTCCGCGTCAGCAATCGGCTGCAGCAGATTTTGCATAACGTTTACGGTTGCATTGGTTCCGCCAACCTCAACTGCCGATTTTACCAGTTGAAGTGCTTCAAAGTATAAGGCTTTGGGGCCAATCCAGAAAGCCGGAGTAATATTCAGCGGTACAGCGTCCTTTTTCTGCAGTCCCTTTTGCAGCGCCATAGCAATAAACGCGGCTTTAAATGCTTCCTTGGACGGGGCAGTTTTTACAGCGGCCTCCAGGTTTCCATGTTCGGCGCTGAAAATGGTTTTACCATCCGCCATTTTAGGATTGCTGGACAATATAGCGTAAACAGAGTGGTTAATGGTTAGCCGTGCTGCCGTACCAAACTTGGTTGGTATATCCGTTAAAGCCTGCATATTATCGTCAATAATGTCTTCACGGGTCAGGCTGAACAATTCACCGTATTTTTCCAGTTGAATATATTCCCCGGTATCCGACATTGCGACAAGTTTGTATTCTCCGCCTTTTTTTACTTTTCTGAGCAGCGGCGCTTCACTTACCTGCACCCGGAGAGTTGGCTTAAAGTCATTCAAATTTCCCCGTTTTGTCCAATACTGGTACGTAGTAGGGGCAACCTGATAAGCCGTCATGAGTGACATATTTGCCACATTAGCCAATACATTGGGGAAATCCGAGGATGATATTACCGAGCGCACAAGTTCCTTGCGGTCATACCCGCGAAAATCTTTGCCGTTTGTACGATGATAAATTTCACGGGCTAAATCTATCATTGTCATTCCGCGCAGGCTTTCAAATCCTGCTGCCGGTTTTTCGACTTTCAGGCCTGCCCGGAAGCACATGGCATCCGAAGCCGCCGCCCGGAATTTGTCCATATCCTCTTCCCCGATTTCCACTGTGGGGGTCGATACAGGGGGATTGTTTTGCCGCAATCGTTCTAACACCTTTTTGTTGACCTCTTCCACGCTGGCATTCGAACGAATAAATTCATCGGGATTCAGTCCAATGTCGGGGAAACTACGGCAAAGCGCATTGATTTCCAATACCCTGTTTGTTTCCTGCGCTCGAATTTCTTCCGGCTTTTGTACTGTCGTTTCAGTGTTTTCATTAGTCGGCATGGATTGTTCACTCCTTATATTTTTTTCTGTACTAAACGTTTCCGGCTGATCGACACTCTGATTTTCTGTCATGACGGTTTCCGCGTCGGATGACCGCCCGATACCAACACTTGGATCAGCCGCGACCGGTTCAAGGCTGACCTCAAGCGGCTCCCAATCGGTGGCAATTTCACAGGGTCCCATAAATCCGCGAACCGTTTTGCCGGGGTCAACCACCATATACGCATTGGTGATATAGCCCATTGAAACGCCGCGAAGGGATTTGTTATCTACCTTCCCCTTTATTTCCTGGGCCTTGGCATCATTGTCGAAGCGAACTTTCACCCGGCAGGTTCTGGCCGTCAAATCCTGCCATGCGTCAACAATTG
>JAEYQN010000024.1 GCA_023409995.1 Cyanobacteria bacterium OH_CBB_238
GGTTAAAGATGATGTTTATTTTAAAAATAAGCTTTATATAAAAAAGGGAACTATAGCTACAGGTCTTGTTACAACTCTTATTCCTAATACTTGGGGCGGTGTTCCCGCAAAAATCGAAGTTGAACAATTCGAAACAACAACTGTATATTCAAAACCACAAAAGCTGAATGGGGCAATTTTTAAATCAGGAAATTCGCATCGAGGTGCTGTTATCGCTTTTATTTCATATTTTACAATTAGGGGTGGTGAAGTACAGATTAAACCGGAGAAGGATGTTTTTTCATTCTCTATTAAGGACGTTTCGAAATGAAAAAGTATTTATTTGTTTTTATGTTGTTTTTATTTTCTCAGCTTTCTACATGTGCTTCAGAGAAAGTGCCTATTTTTATTACTCCAAACGAACTTATTTCGACAAATAAAGATGATGTAGATATTGGAGATACTCTTTCTTTTATTCTTATCAAAGATGTTTATGTAAGTTCAAAATTATTATATCCAAAAAACACGCCAGTTGAAGCATATGTTGACTATGTTTATGATAACGGTTTTGTTGCAGATAGCGCATATATTCAAATTTCAGAATTTAGAATTCTGAATCAAGAAAATAAGTGGGATGTAATACCATATCCCCTTAAAATATATGGAAATGAGTGTCGCTCTCGTAATGAGCAGTTTTTGAAAAAGAATTTTCACTATGTTGCTAAATTAATTCGAGGTGATGAAGTAAATATAGAGCCTGGAATGAAAAATTTTACATTGTTTATATCCCGCTAGAGTTAGATATTGAGGTTTTGATGTTAGCAAAAAAGTATGTTCAAAAATCTATTGAGACAAAACAAAAGATTTTATCTTCAGATATTATTTTAAATATTGTGAATAAAATTGCTGATGAAATTATAAAAGTATATCGACATGGTAATAAAGTTATTTTTGTTGGTAATGGTGGATCAGCTGCTGACGCTCAGCATCTAGCAGCGGAATTGGTGTCAAAGTTCTACTTTGAAAGAAAAGCTCTAGATGCAGTTGCTCTAACAACAAATACTTCAATTTTGACAGCAATTGCAAATGACTACGATTTTGAAAATGTGTTTTCAAGACAGCTGGAAGCTTGTGGAAAAAAAGGGGATCTTTTATTTTCAATTTCGACGTCAGGTAGTTCAAAGAATGTGATTTTAGCAATTAAGACTGCTAAAAAAATAGGAATGAAGTCAATATCATTTACTGGTGAAATGGAGTCAGAGATGTCTGAGCTTTCTGATATTACTTTAAAAATACCTAGTGATGAAACACCAATAATACAGGAATCTCATATTATGCTTGGGCATGTTATTTGCGCAATTGTTGAATCGAGTTTGATAAAAAAATAAGGGTCATAAGACCCTTATTTTCAAGTTTATGTTTCAGAAAGAGTAAGTCCATCTATGTAGTCCTTAAGTAATTCATAGATTATTTGAACTATTGTACTAGTGTTTGCAATTAATATTTTTATAAAAAAACTCACTATAAAATTTGAAGAAACAAATGTTATCGAAATATATTTTTGTATTGCCCCTACAACAAGTTCTTTTTTTTGTGGGCCAAGAAGATCTTTATTTCTTACATAATAAATTATTTCTTCTTTAATTTTATTTTTTAGTTTATTTATATTGTCACGTGTGAAAATTGATTTGAATTTATTTCTAAAATCAAAGTAGCTTAGAATGTTCATATTATTACTTCCTTTATCTTTCTAGTATGTAATGTCTAGATTTTCTAGTTCGGTTATGGAGTCACAGTTAGTTATGAGGTTAATGTAATAAGGATTCTTTTCTTCCCAAACATATGCTGTTAGCTCTTTAATTAAAGCTTCTATGTTTTTTAAATCCTCCTTTGTGCAAGGAATAGATGATGTTCCATCCATACCAAACCATTTTTTTTGTTCTTCCTGATTCATGGAATTGTAAGTTGAGCTTAAATTTATTTTTTGATCAGTATCTGAATCAAACAAAATGCCTTTATAAAGAACTCCACTTGAAAGCTTTTTCTCTCTTTCAGTTTTGTTTATCTCTAATTTTGTTGTTTTTAAATTACTTAGTCTTTTTGCATTTTCCAGAGAAATATTAGTTTTTTCTGTAAGATACCAATTTCCATCAAAGAGTGATTGACAGACATCGAATAATTTAAATCCTAATGATTCAAAATATTGAATGTCACTGCCAACAGCTACGTCACACAAGCCACTATCTATGTTAATTATTTTTGCATATTTATTCATTTTAACTTTCTCCAATACAAGGGTAAAATATTAGTGACACATTGGTATTGCCCCCGGTGCACAAGAAGGTCTGACTTTTTGAGATAGGAAAAAGCACTGTGCTATCAAAGTTGCTTTGACTGCCAGGGGTTCTAGTATGCCAATAGCCGATATTTGTTCCATCTATATATAGATAAAGCTTCGATGCAGGGCCATCCGTGTTTTCCGAAACACTGGGTTGAATTTTTATCCACCCATTTTTTTCGGCGGTGTACGTTGTACCCCACGATTTTGTTATTCCTTTTGAATACTCAGGAATTGGTATCTTTGAGATTGTATTTTTTCCCGTTACTGAAATGTTGCTTAGGTTTTTATCAGCCAGTGTTGAAATGTTTTCGGTTGTGCAATAATTGTTATCATTGAGCAATTGACTTATCTTTGTTGGAATGAACTCTTGAGTAACAAAATTTTTATCATTGTCTAGCTGGCTTAAATTTTGTGGAATTTGCTCCAGTGTAGTGAAGCCCATATCATTTTCTAAATCACTTATTTTGTTTGGTATTGTAAGTATTTTTTCTTTGATTGGGTTTAATACTTCAAAATGTGCATTATCGCTATGATTATGTTGAGAAAGTATTGCGTCAAAAGATTCATTAAATTCTATATTTATTTTTGTTTGAGGTTGCGTAATTTCTAAACTAATTTCAGGTATTTCTATTGAGGATATTTGTATAGAATTATCCATCTATACCTCCTACCTGTGGATAAATGTACATCATTGGCGGATTTGAGAAATCCTTTGGAATTATTGTAAGTGCATAGTCTTTTCCGCTACTTAATTTTAGTCCCCAGTAATATACAGTGTAAGAATTAGGTAAGTCTAAAAGTTTTCCCGTTTCTTCAGGTGTAAGATTTACTGTTATAGAGTTTCCATTAAGATCCAAATAATCTTTTTTTATGACTATTTTTTCATCTGAATCATTTATATTTTTTTTGATGAAAAAATGTAGGGTATACCCGGTTAAGTCTTGATTAAATTTAAAATTAAAAGTCGCACTATCACCTTTTCGTCCTCTGATTAATAGTGTGTTTTCATCAATTATGAAGGGCATTTATTTTCCTTTCTAACTATCTACTTTTCAAGTTTATAAAACTAAAATTATTAGAATGAACAAATAAATGTGGTTATTCCTATATTCTGCTTACCAGTCGAAAATTATAGATAATAATTTCCAATAAAATAGCCAATTTTTGCCTTGGAGCATGTTTTCGTCTATGTTTTTATATTGCCATCCGTTTATTATTTTCAAAGAAACAAATTCATCTAAAATATCCTCTAATCTGTCTCGTATTTGAAATGGTGCAAGAAAACTGTAGTTGGAGTCTAGTTGCTCCATTAACTTTTGTACCTGAACCTGTGAGCGTTTGTTTGTTTTGTTAGATTTGTATATTTCTAAAAATAAACCAAGGTCTTTATTCCAAGATTTGAGTTTCGGGTTGAAATTTATTATATGAGAGCTTATTTTTGTTTGATTTCTTATATCTCTTATGATTTTTTCATTTAATAAAATCGCGAAATTATAGTTTTTATATTCTATTTTCTCTATTATATTGTTTTGATCTAAAAAATTGATACTGTTTCTGATTTTTTCTTTCATTGATGTCTTGAATCCACTTTTGGTATTATTCAATTTGAAGTTATTCTCTTTACCTCTGAACAAAAGGAAATCTTCACAACAGCAATAAATTAAATTATCATTATGTCGTTCGGTTATGTGAAGATGAAGCAAAACTAGGAAGCAATCTACTATTTCATAGGTTATAGTATCTGATTTTAGTATTTTTTTTAAATAGTCTTTCCCAGATAAATTATCTAAAAATGTATATGATGAGATTCTATTGGGATGTTGATATTTATTTGGTTTATTTGTTTTTCGTTTTAAATTTGGTAGTTGATATAATTCGTTAGTCATTATTTTTTTATCTTTCTTATATCTAAATTATATGGATTTTATTTTTTTAGAAAATCCGTATTAATACTTACGTAATGAATATTAGCCTTGTGTACATCCCTTGATTAATGTTTGATTTGTTTCGTCAATGTAAAATAAACTAATGAAACATCTATTTTACTTAGTATTGATATATTTTTGTTGTACATTGCCAGCAAGTGCGCATTTGTATTTGGAAAAGGAATACCAACGAGCGTGGTGTTCGGCTAACAATGGTAAAATGGAAGTTGTGCTTCCAGATAAAGCACGGGTTGACTGCGTAATGGGTGATTACGCAATAGAGTTTGATTTTGCAAAGAAATGGGGAGAAGCTATTGGCCAGTCCCTGTATTATGCTGCCGTTTTAAATAGAAAGCCTGGAATTGTATTGATTCTTGAAAATGGAGAAAAAGACAATAAATATTTAGAACGTGTTAATAGAGTTGCTCAAAGTCATAATATTAAAATTTGGACTATGACTCCAGCTCATGTGAATTTTTAGTTTTATAGTTTTTTATTTTTATAATAAAAAATAAAGATCATTTCTATGATTGTAAAAAACTTGATAAAATTAAGAATTTTGCTTAAACTAATTAAGTTATAAAGAGAGTTGTATATGAATTATAAATTGATGGAGATGTCAGTTTTTGGCGACGAAAGAGGAAAGCTCGTGTCGCTGGAGTCCAATAAAAATATTCCTTTTGATATAAAAAGGGTTTATTATATTTTTGATACTCTTCCTGATCAGGATAGAGGACAACATGCTCATAAAAATCTTGAGCAGGTTATTGTTGCAATGGATGGTGCCTGTCAATTTGTTTTAGATGATGGAAAAAATAGAGAGACTGTTTGGCTAAATCGTCCTGATGTCGGTCTTTATATTGGTAAAAATATGTGGAGAGAGATGAAGCATTTTTCATATGGTTGCAAGTTAATGGTGATAGCTAGTGATCATTATAACCCCGAAGAATACATAAGAAATTATTCTGATTTTTTAGAAGAGGTTGATTTATAATGCCTTATATACACCCTTTATCTGATGTTCAGACGAAAAATATTGGAAAAGACACAAAAATTTGGCAGTTTTGTGTTGTCTTGGAAGGCGCTGTTATAGGTAGTGATTGCAATATTTGTTCAAATGTTTTTATTGAAAACGATGTTGTCGTTGGAAATAATGTGACTATAAAGTGTGGTGTGCAATTGTGGGATGGAATTGATATAGAGGATAATGTCTTTATTGGGTCGAATGTGACATTTACAAATGATAAAAATCCTGTTTCTCACAATAAAAACTGGGTATTGGAAAAAACAATTGTAAAAAAAGGGGCATCAATTGGGGCAAACGCTACTATTCTACCCGGGATTGTTATTGGTGAGAATGCAATAATTGGTGCTGGAAGCGTAGTTTTAAAGGATGTAAATCCAAATTCAACAGTTGTAGGCAATCCAGCGAGAGAAATATCAAAGTAAATATGATTAAATTTTTAGATTTAAAAAAAATTAATGAACAGTACATAGGTGAAATAAATAAAAATACAGAGGATGTAATAAATTCTGGTTGGTATTTATCGGGTAAATTTAATGAATTGTTTTCAATGCAATTTGCCAAGTTTTGTGGTGTAAAACATGTAATTGGTGTTGCAAACGGTCTAGATGCGCTTAACTTGATTATAAAAGCTTATGGCTTTGGGGCTGGTGACGAAATTATAGTTCCGGCAAATACCTATATCGCTTCTGTTTTGGCCATTTCTCAAAATGGCTGTAATCCTGTTTTTGTTGAGCCAAATATTAACACATATAATATTGATGTAGATTTGATTGAAGAAAAAATTACTGATAAAACAAAGGCGATAATGGTTGTTCATTTATATGGGCAGGCTGTTGAAATGGAAAAAGTTGTGAATTTAGCACGTAAATATGACTTGAAAATCATTGAAGATGCTGCTCAAGCACATGGCGCTTTATATAAAGGTAAAAGAGTTGGTAATCTGGGAGATGCTGCAGGCTTTTCTTTTTATCCCGGTAAGAATTTGGGTTGCCTTGGTGATGGAGGCGCTGTTACTACTAATGATGATGAACTCGCTGCCAAAATTAAAGCTATAGCCAATTATGGCTCTAATGTGAAATATAACCATATCTATAAAGGAGTAAATTCTCGTTTAGATGAGATTCAAGCAGGAGTTCTTTATGCAAAGTTAGCAGGATTAGACAGCGATAATTCCAGAAGACGTGAGATATCAAGATATTATAGAGAGAATATTAAAAATCAAAAAATTGTACTTCCTAGTACTTATTCTGAAGAAAGTCATGTCTGGCATCTTTTTGTTGTGAGAACAGAACAAAGAGACGCGTTTCAGAAGTATTTATCAGATAATGGCATTCAAACAATTATACATTATCCTACGCCGCCTCATAAGCAGTTAGCATATGAAGAATTCTCAAGTATGGAATTGCCTATTACAGAACTAATACACGAGCAGGTTATTAGCATTCCAATTTCTCCTGTTATGACAGATTCTGAAGTTGAAGAAGTTGTAAATGTCATAAATGGATATTCAGCCTAAGTAAACCTTTTATTTGTTAATTTTTTGAAAATATATGACTTATGTTGTATTTTTTTTGCTAAACTGTTTATATTCTAGCTTAATCAAATATATAAGCTTTTGGATAAGTTTAATTGTGCAAGGCTACACAGATAATAAAGGGCTAAATTTTGAAAATAGTTGTAACTGGTGCAAATGGTTATATTGGTAGGCATGTAGTAAATGCCTTGATAAAATTTGGACATGATATAACAGCAGTTGATATATGCTCTAAAGATCCTGAATCTGTTGTTAAAGTTATTTCGTTAGATGTTTTGAATTCTGACGAAAATTTATATGAAAAACTCGGTAAGCCTGACGCTATTGTTCATTTGGCATGGCAGGACGGTTTTGTTCATAATGCTTTTTCTCATATTGAGAAGTTGCCCCTTCATTTTAACTTTATAAATAAAATGGCCAAATCAGGAGTTAGTCATTTTCTTGTTATGGGCTCAATGCATGAGGTTGGTTATTTCGAAGGCGCTATAACAGAATCTACGCCAACCAATCCGACTTCTCTATATGGAATAGCTAAGAACTCTTTGAGGCAGGCATTAGATGTTTTGTTTAAGGATAAAGATGTTTGTTTTCAGTGGATAAGAGCTTTTTACATTTTTGGTGATGATCGTTCAAATCATTCAATTTTTACAAAATTGTTAGAGATGGAAGCCTCAGGTCAAACTTTATTCCCGTTTACAGATGGCAATAATAAGTACGATTTTGAACATATATCAATTTTGGCAGAGCAAATCGCTGCTGTTGTTTCACAAAAAGAAATTACAGGTATAATAAATTGTTGCTCCGGTCAACCTGTAAAGTTAAAAGACAAAATAGAAGAGTTTTTGAAACTAAATAATCTTAAAATTAAGTTGGATTATGGTAAATATCCTTCTAGACCTTATGATTCACCTATCATATATGGTGATAATACAAAAATACAGAAAATTATGAGCGCAAAAAATGTCAAATAACCCTGCAATTTCTATTGTAATACCTGTTTATAATGGGCAAAATTTCCTATATAAGACATTAGGCAGTATAGAAAAGCAAACTTTTCGAGATTTTGAAGTTATCTGTGTTGATGATATGTCTACCGATAATAGTTTGCAAATTTTAAATGAATTTGCTAGTAGAGATACTAGATTTAAAGTTCTTTCACGAAGTGATAAGGGTGGGTGCGCTGTAAAAGGAATTATCTATGCAATGCCGCATTGTAATGGAGAGTACTATTTCTTTTGTTCACAAGATGATTGGATTTCTTATGATTGTCTAGAAAAAGTTTATAACAGAGCAATAGAAACAGGGGCTGATACAGTATTGCCTGATATGAAATGGTATTATGAAGATGAAGAGGATCATGGCGGCATATATCCACCTAATGAAGACTACGATACTGAATTGACTCCACAAGAAGCTTTTGTTAAAAGCTTATATTGGAATATACATGGTTTTTCGCTTAGAAAAATGGATAAACTTAAATCTCTTGGGTTTGACGATCGCTATTTTAATAGCTGTGAGTATATGGGGCGTTTATATTATCTGAATAGCAACAAGGTTGTGTTTTCCAAAGGAACTTTTTATTATAGGCAAGATAACAAAGATGCAATTACAAAAAGCGTTTCATACCTTACTTTTGGAGAACTAGGAACAAATGTAAGATTACTTAATTTGTTGATAGATAATAAAATTGATAAAAAAATTACTAGAAGGTATTTAAGAAAAACAACGAATTCAATAAAATATTGGAAAAGAATTTTTGATGAAAACGTTGCCAATTTCTCTGCTGAAAAATCAGAGTATATAAAAAATATCATAGAAGATGCAAAAAATGATATTTGGGAGTTATCATTAAAAAACAGGTATTACATAAATATCTTAAGAATGCTTTTAGCAGGTTATAGAAACAGTCGTGGTGGTAAATGAGAATTACATTTATTCAAGACGCAATAGATAAATTAAGAGGAAAGAAAAAACTTCCAAAAACAAACAAAGAAGGTTTATTGATTCCTCCAACAAATTACGTTGGCAGATATACATATTGTGGTAAAAATTGTTCAGTTGGTGACAAAGAGACTAAAATAGGTAGTTTTGTATCCATTGCTGAAAATGTTATTATTGCTCCATCTGAACATCCGTTAGATAAATTATCTACTTCGCCATATTTCTATTTGTTGTCGGGGCTTAAAACTATTGATGATCCAAAGACAATAACGTCACCTTGTAATATAGGTAATGATGTTTGGATTGGAGATAATGCTTTTATAAAAGGAGGAATTACGATTGGGGACGGAGCTGTAGTTGCTGCAGGTGCCGTTGTTACCAAAGATGTCCCTCCTTACGCTGTTGTTGGTGGAGTGCCTGCAAAAGTTATAAAGTATAGGTTTGATGAACAGACTATAAGTAAGCTAATTGAGTTAAAGTGGTGGGAACTGCCTGATCAGGTGGTAAAATTTCTTCCTTTTGATAATATTGTTGATTGTATTAAGGTTCTAAAGTCAATAAGAAATAACATAATTAATTTATCATTAAGTGAAGAGATAATTGAACACAAAAAACAATATTTATCAGAATATTTTGAAAGTAATAATTTACAAAGCAAAAAAACGATCTTATCTCGAACAGCATGTTTAACTAATTCGACATTAGAAATACTTGACACCAGTGACTATCGTGTTCGAAACCATCAAGCTTGTAGAGTTGATTATCTTTTGAATAAGAAAATAGTCCCTAATTCTTCAATAAAATTACAAGAAGTTTTAAAATATATTGAGAACAGGAGTATTCATCATGTTTTTAAACAGCAAAAATGTGATTTTTTTTCCTACAAAGATGTCTCTTTAATTTTTTTAGATTCATTCTCAGATTTGACTAATCAACTTTTTGTTTCTAATAAGGGTAACAATTTTTCTTCGTTATACAGATGGATAAATCATGAGGGTGACTTTGATTCTTTATATAAAAGCCTTGGACTGTTGGAGCTTGAAGAAATATTTTCATGTTATGACAACTTCTTTTCACTTCTGATTGAAAATTATGGAGAAATTCCAATTATTTTTATAAATTTCCCTTCGGTATTTGATTCACGAGAAAAGTATCAAGAAAGATCACATAAAATAAAAACAGTTATAAATGAGTTATCAATCAAATATAGGAATCTTGTTCCAATCGAGTTAGAGTTTGCGACTAAAAACAAGGAAGATGACTATCCTTATCATTTTTCAGAAGAAACATTTGCAATGCTTGCAAGCAAGTTATCTTCACTTGGTATCCTCTATTTTAAATCAGATATAATTTAGTGAAGTTTTGTATATGTGTAAATTATCAGAAAGAGTAAATAAAATAATAAATAAAATATCTGTGATGAAAAGAGCTAATCTTAGAATAAAAAATATTTTAAGAATGTTTTTCCTGAGGCACAAATTAACACAATCCCATAAGAGTTATGGGAAAATTTATTTGCCGATTTATAACTTAAAATATGAAATTTCTTCTGAAGAACCTGTTATCTATAATCGGGATGGTGAAGCCATGAGAACCTTTTTTATTAGGGATTTGCATATGGCCCACAATCCTTACTATAGTTCAAAATATTTTGCTTGGGATAGATATAATTTCGCTCTAAAAACTCACTTTTATACACATAATGCAATGCTTGAAACAATGGGGTCACCAGATTATCGCTATGGCTGGTTGCTCGAGTCGGAGGCTATTGTTCCTGATGATTATAATGTTTTCAAGAAGTATAAAACATTAAATAAAGAATTTAACTCTATTTTTACCTATTCAGATAGGATCTTGGATACAGTAGATAATGCTAAATTTTTTCCGGGTTGTGCTGAAACATGGTATGGAAAACCAATTGGTGGTGGAAAAATGAGTGAAGACGCATATAATAGAAAAACAAAAAATATCTCTATCGTTTCTTCCGATAAAGTTTCATGTGAGCTGCATAAATATCGAATTGATCTTGCTCGTAAATATAAAAATGATAGTTCTGTAGATACCTTTGGTACCTTTGATGGCGGGCTTCCTATCAAAATCGGTGAGTCATTGCAAGACTATAGATATTCTATAGTTATAGAAAATTTTATATCAAGCTACTTCTTCACAGAAAGAATTACAAATTGTTTTGCTGCACAGACCATTCCTATATATATTGGTGCTGCTAAAATTGATGATTTCTTCAATACTGATGGGATTATTCAAATTCATCCAAAAGACTTTTCTAATATTGATAAAATCATAAAACAATGTTGCCAAGAAGATTATGAGCAGCGCATACCTGCAGTTAAGGAAAATTATAGAAGAGTACAAAAGTATGTGAATGTGTTGGACTACCTATACGAGGAATATCTTATAAATGATAAATAAACCAAAAATTTCGGTATTATGCCCATCTTATAACCATGAAAAATATGTAGGATATTTTATTCAAAGTGTTTTAAACCAGACAGAACAAAATTTTGAGTTAATTATTGTTGATGACTGTTCGGTAGATAATAATATTGGAGAAATTGAAAAATATACTGATCAAAGAATCAAACTTATTAAACACTCTTATAACAAGGGTATAAATGCTAGTCTAAACGATGCAGTTGCTGTTGCTTCAGGAGAGTATTTTGTGTTTATTGCTTCAGATGATATTTTGAAAGAGAATCATTTCGAATATTCCTGTAAATATCTTGATGAAAATACAGATATTGATGTTTTGTATTGCGGTTTAGATGTTATAGATTCAGATAATAAACAGTTGCTGGTCTCTGACTTTAAGAATGTTGAGGTTAATCAGACACGAGAAGAACTTCTCAGAAAATGTTTTTTTGATAAGAATCCACTAACAAGCCCGGGAATGGTTATTAGAGCTGACGCCTTTAGGAAAATTATTCCTTTAAGTATGTCTATTTTACAAAATCAAGACTATCAGATTCACATTAGGCTTTTAATGAATGGCAATCTTCATATCATTAGTGAAAGATTAGTTAATTATCGTCTGCATAGTAGTGTTTCTTCGTCTTCTTTTTCATCTCATAAAAGATTAATTTTAGAAGAATTTCCAGTAATGGATTCTTTTTGTGATATTTCGCCAGAGTTGTTTGCAAAAGTCTTTGCTAAAGAACTGGAGCAGTTAAAATTACCTTGCTTACCAGAATTAATTCCGTTTCTTTTGGGAAGATTTGCGCTTTTATCAAATAATCCAGAAAAACAGAATTGGGGCTATAAATCTGTTATGAAGTTTATAAAATCAAATGATAATTTTGAGAAACTACACGACTTGTTTGGTTTTGATTTTAAAGAATTTCTTTCATACACAAGCTTATTCTCCAATCAAGAGTATACTCTTATGCTGAAATATAAAAAATACAGAAAACTATTTAATCTTAGTTTGTTTGTTTCTGGTCTTCTATTAATTATTTTGATGCTTATTGTAGGGTATAATATTTGGGGGTTAGGATAAAGTATTTATGTCATTAGAGTCTAAAAAAACAGTTTTTACCTTTTGGGAGCCAAAAGACAATATTTATCCATACATTCAATTGTGTATTGATACTTGGAAAAAATATTTGGGTAGTTCTTATGAAATAGTAATTTTAAACTATGATAATCTTTATGACTACATTCCCAAAGATGCGATAAATCCAAACGTTTTTAAGTATTGTTCACTACCTCAAATTTCAGATGTTATATCAGTTGCAGTGCTTTTATTTAATGGTGGTATTTATCTTGACGCAGATACTATTATTACCCAATCTGAAATACCTTATATTTATCTCTTGAGTCAATCAGATTTGATAATGTTTAATAACTCAAGTCGAGCCAATGTTTATCTGGCATGTTTGATGGCAAATCCTGGCTCAAAAATTTTAAAGATATGGCTAGATACTATTAATGAAAAAGTGGATAAATTGCCTTCGCTGCCAAAAAATATTAAGGTTGTAATAAAACTCCTTCTTTGTCTTGTTCCGTTTAAATTTTTGAGGAAAAGGATTAAAAGTTTACTAAATATACAGCTCGAATGGGATTTTTGCGGCAATTCAATTATAAATAAATTAATCAAAGAGTCAGGTGATAGAGACGTATCTTCAGTTTATCTTAAAGGTTATGAATTTGCAGAGTTGTTGAATAATCCTAAAGGTTTAGATTTATATAGAGACTTTTATTTTACAAATCGTCATTCACTGGAAGAATTTAACGAATTGACGGCTGGTGTGACTGCCCTACAAAATTCGTGGACTCCAAAAGAATATAAAGATATGGATAGGGATGCTTTTTTAAGTCAGGATATTTTGCTTGCAAAAGTTATAAAGAAACATCTTGAAATTAAAACAGCGGTTATTACTCCTTGAGTTTAAGTTGAGATATATTAAAAATCTTTAAGTATATTTATTGTAGCTACTTGATTATGTTAAGATATTGTGAGGAGGATTGTGGAGTGCCTTTTGAATTTAAAAAATTAGAAATTCCGGATGTTATTCTTGTTTCACCAAAAGTGTTTGGTGATGAGCGTGGTTTTTTTATGGAGTCTTATAAAAAGTCTGACTTCGTAGAAAATGGAATAGCTGCGGAGTTTATCCAAGATAATCACTCTAAGTCTTCTAAAGGGGTTTTGCGTGGTTTGCACTATCAATTGCACCCAAGGCCTCAGGCAAAATTAGTCAGATGCTCTAAGGGAAAGATCTTTGATGTGGCAGTTGACATAAGAAAAGACTCGCCAACTTTTGGCAATTGGGTTGGAGAGATTCTTTCGGAAGATAACAAGAATATGTTATATATTCCTGTTGGATTTGCCCATGGTTTTGTTGTTTTAAGTGATGAAGCAGAATTGTTATATAAAGCATCTTCTGAATTTGCTCCCGAATTAGATCGCGGTGTAAGGTGGAATGACCTGGATATTAACATAAATTGGGGAATCGATTTTGAGCCTTTAGTTAGTGAAAAAGATGCAGTACAGCCATTTTTAAAAGAAATTAAGGAGTTACTATGAGGTTATTGGTTACAGGTGGCGCAGGGTTTATCGGAAGCTGTTTTGTGAGGCATATTCTGAATAAATACCCTGAATATAAAGTAATAAATCTTGATGTTTTAACATATGCAGGTAACATAGAAAACTTGGATGATGTAAAAAATAATGCTAATTATAGCTTTGTTCATGGAAATATTTGTGACAAAAAACTTGTTAGAGAACTGGTGGCTCAGGTTGATACAGTTGTTAACTTTGCCGCTGAAAGTCATGTTGATAGATCTATAACTGGTCCCGAGATTTTCATAGAAACAAACGTCCAAGGGACATTAAATTTATTGCAAGCTGCAAAAGAGGCAAAAATACAAAGGTATTTACAAGTTTCAACGGATGAAGTGTATGGTTCTCTTGGTAAAGATGGCTATTTTTATGAAACTACCCCATTAGCACCGAATTCTCCATATTCTGCCTCTAAAGCCAGTGCAGATATGCTTGTAAGAGCATACTTTGAAACATATAAAATGCCTGTTCTTACTACAAGATGTTCTAATAATTATGGACCTTATCAATATCCGGAAAAACTTATTCCTTTCTTTATTTCTCAGTTATTAAAAGGCGATAAAGTTCCTGTGTATGGCGATGGATTGAATGTCCGTGATTGGTTATATGTTTATGACCATTGCGCTGCTATTGATACCGTTTTACATAAAGGTGAAGTCGGTGAAGTCTATAATATTGGCGGACATAATGAAAAAACAAACATGGAAATAACTAAAATTATATTGAACGCCATGGGTAAAGATGAGTCTTCTATTAAATATGTTGAAGATAGATTGGGACATGATAGAAGATATGCAATTGATAATACAAAAATACAAACAGATCTTGGTTGGGAGCCATCACTGACTTTTGAAGAAGGTATAGTTTTGACTATTGATTGGTACTTAAAAAATCAAGGATGGATAAAATCGATCGAGGATAAAAAGATAACTCTTGTTTAATCCTATAATAGCAGTGTAAGAGAGCGCAAATGCAAAAAGATGTATCAATAATTCTTGTCAGTTACAATACAAAAGATCTGACCAGAGATTGTATAAAGTCGATTTATGAAAAAACGACAGATCTGAACTTTGATGTATGGGTTGTTGACAATGACTCAAAAGATGGCTCTGCGGAAATGATAAAAACAGAATTTCCTGAAGTTAACCTAATTGAGAGTGGCGTTAATTTGGGATTCGGTGGCGCTAACAATCTTGCTATTGAAGCCTCGGATGCAAACTATATTCTGCTTTTAAATACTGATACTATTTTAGTTAATAATGCTGTGAAAATAATGCATGAATTTATGGAGAAAACACCAGCGGCTGGCGTATGTGGTGGCAATCTTTATGATGCTGAAATGTCTCATGTGCTTTCTTATGGACATATGCCAACTTTGCAATCTAAAATAGTAAAAACATTTAAATTAGGATTTCTTTTTCCAAAAATAAGGCAATCTATGCTTGATAATGGACACAATGAGACGAACTCAAGAAAAAAAGTTGACTATATAACCGGTGCAGATCTTATGATAAGAAAAAGAGCGCTAGAGGAAGTTGGAAGTTTTGATAAAGATTTCTTTTTGTATTTTGAGGAAACAGAGTTGCAATATCGTATATCCAAGCAGGGATATGAGATTTACATAATTCCAGAATCCCAAATAATTCACCTAGAAGGTAAGTCCTCTTCAAATAGAATAAAACGAAGAGAATATTTCTTGAAAAGTGAGTATTTGTTTTTTAAAAAATGCTACGGTTTAACTCCTTATCACTTGATGACTTTGCTCTTTCCTATTTCTCATATTGCAAGGCTATTTGTTCATCCGAAAATGATTTGGGGTGTTTGGAAATACATTTTTTCTAATGGAGGTGGAATTCGTGAGTAAGATAACGGCAGTGGTTCATACCTATAATTCAGAAAAGTATTTAGATGAATGTCTTAAGGCGTTAGTTGATATTGATGAAATATTAATCTGTGATATGCATTCAACTGATGCTACCATTGATATTGCAAATAAGTATGGCGCTCGAGTTATTTATCATGAGAATATTGGTTTTGCTGATCCCGCAAGGAATTGGGCAATGAGTCAGGCTAGTAATGATTGGATTCTGGTGGTAGATTCAGATGAAATAGTATCAGAAGAGTTTATTAAATACATCAGAGACGAAATAGACAAACCAACTTGTGCAGATGTATACAAAGTTGCATTTAAAGCAATTTATTTTGGAAAATTTATAACTCATAAATACCCTGACCATCAACCCCGTTTTTTCAGAAAGGGCTTTGTTGAATGGGGTGAGAATGTCCATAATGGTTCTACTTTTAAAGGTAAAGTTGTCAATTTACCTGAGCAAAACTTGAACTTAGCTTTTAAGCACTATAATTATGACTCAATAGAACATTTTGTTGCTAAAGCTAATAGATACACAACCTTGGAGGTTAACAATTTAAAACAAGGGAAGAAGAAGCCTACTGTGTTTAATGTCGCAACAAGAGGGATATTTGGCTTTATAAATAATTATTTTATAAAAGGTGCATATAAAGATGGAATGCATGGGTTTATAATTTCTGTATTAGTTGGATATTATAAGTTTTTAGCTATTGCAAAATATTGGGAGTCCTTAAACAATTATAAAAATTAGGCTTTCAATTTGATTTTCATGTATAAATTTATTTTTTGCAATCCTTGCAACCTTTAGTTGTATGCCTATCGTGCTTATTTTCAATTTTGCATTGAGAGCATTTCTTTAAAGATTTACCAGGTGAGCCAAACATAAACCTAAGCAAGACTCCTCTTTTGCTTAATATTTTGCTTAATTCAGTTTCGAAACAATCAGTTTTTTGAATAAGTTGTTGGGCACTTTTGATTAGAGAAGATGGTACTTCTGGCACTTTTGTGTTTATGCTGCTTAAGTTTCCATTTACGTCGGATATTAATTTATTGGCTGTGGACATATTTTGATTCATTTCAGGAATTGTTTTGATCACCTCAGAGATATTTGTATTCATTGTATCCAAAGTGTTTATGCTTTTGCTTATGGTCTCAGGTGCTTTATTTATAGATTCTTTTATTTCTTCATTAGATAATATAGCGTCCATAGCTTTAAAAGAATTAGATGAGTATTTGATGGTATTTTTTAAGTTTGCTTGCATTTTCTTATCAGCAACAAGATTCTTTGTGTTTTCTAGTATCAAAGCTACATCTCCGGCTGATTGATTAAGCAATTTTGCGTTATCTTTATTTTTTAAGGATTTGTTAATTTCGTCTGTTATTGTTACAAGGTTATTTATTAATTGCCCAGTTTTTCCTGTTTTCATGTCTTCAAGCAAGTATTGATCAACACTTTCATAAGCGGCAATACCTTTTATAACATCTCCATCATTAAGCAATTCTCTTGATGGCGATTCTGGATAGCTAATGTCTAAATATCTTGAACCATACAAATTTTCTGGTTTAAATACAATTATTGAGTTTTTGGGAATTCTTAAATTTTTGTACATTATATTAACTTTAAATTCAATATGTTGCTGATCTTCCGAGAGTTCAATTTTATGAACATAACCAACGCTATATCCTCGGTAATGCACATTTATTCTGTGTAGAAACAGGTTAGTGCTAACAGGGGGTATGTCCTTGTACTCGATGGTTATATGCATATATGGTCGGTGAATCAGTGCTGACAAAAAATACCCAAGCATAAAAAGTATAATAATTGAGTCAATTATTATCATCCTATTTCTAAGATATTTTTGCATCCCCAACCTCAAATGTTTATTAATATTATAATAAAACTTCAAATAATGGTTTTTATTATTACTCCTTAAGCTAATTTTAAGGCTAATCTATAGATTTATTTTGTATGCATTTGGAATGTAGAAGCTTAAGAGTATCCCATTGTCTTTCAATGATTCAACTTTGACTATTCCCATATGTTTGTCTATTATTCTTTTTGCTATCAATAACTCAAGACCACTGTTCTGCCTTGGGTGGTTATAGTGTGAATCTACCTGTTTAAAAACTTCAAATATCTTATTGATTTGTTCATTGGGGATTTTATTTTTTGGAATCTCAATTGATGTATAAAGTTTGAAATCAGTAACTGATGACTTAATGATTATTTTTGCATCATTAGGTAATAGTCGGACGGTACTGAATATAATGTCAAACAAAGCAAGAATAAGCATCTCTTTGTCTAAATTAACATTAGCATTTTGTATATGTGCTTCAATCTGTATTTGTTTCTCTTCAATGGCGTCTTTTGTTGCTTTTAATACTTTTTCAAATAGTTCTTCTGTATTTTCATACGAGTAATTTAGGTGAAAGTTATCTGATTCTATATGAGAGATAGTAATAATATCATTTCGCAATTCCAGTAACCTTTTCCCACAATTATTGATAATTTTAAGAAATTCCAATTTCTCTTCTTTTTCTAACTCTGGTGCTGTCAATTTTTCAGATAGTTCAACAATTTTATTAATATGAGGTTTTATTTCTTTTGCTATATTTGCTATAAAATCTTCTTTTGTATGTGAAGAATTTTGCACTTTTAAATATAAGTCAGAGTGAAAAAAAGCAATACCTGCTTGAGTGCAAATGCTTCTTATTAATGTTAAATCATCAGTGGTTAGATTGCGCATTTCTTTTGTGAAAGAAATACAAAAATAACCCATTAGATCCCTTTGGTACAATACCGGAAATTTATAGGTAGACTTTGATTGTACTGCTTCAAAAAAATCCTTAACTATGTTGCTAGCTTTTATTTCTTTTATATAAGATCCAACATTTGGGATTTTTACCTCTTTTTTTTCTAATAGCGGATATAAAAGTCTATTTTTAATTTCACTACAAAAATTTTCTCCAACCATGCTTTTGACTTCAATGCTTGATAAATATTCGGCTTGTGGCTCAACAGTTAAAAAACAGTTGTTTAAGGAATCGTAACCAGAAAAGTATACTCTATCTGCGTTAAAATATTTACCAATATTCTGAACAAAAATATGCTCTATTTTTTCTTTCTCAAGAGAACTTCTCAATATTTCGACTATTGCTCTATTTATTTTTTCTTTTTCATTTTGTAATTGAGTTAGGTGATATATTTTTGCTTGATGCATAGCTAAGGCAATTTGATTTGTAACTATTGATACAAGCTGCATATCATCATCACTTATGTTTGCATTGTCACGACTGTAATGAATTGATAAAACTCCTAAAAATTCATTTTCGTAAAAGATTGGCATTGCATATGCTGAGTTGATGTTAAACTTATCTAGAAAAATTTTTTCATTTTTTATACTCTTATCATCTGAGTCAACTATTATATTCTTGTTTTTTATTATTACTGGTTTCCCACTTTTTAAAATTTCTGAAATTACAGGTGCTTGAGAGTTTCTATCAAAACCTATAAATGAAGGAAGCTCCTTGGTTGATAAGAATTCATCAGCAACTGGTAAAAATTTTTCATTTTCTTTATCATAGTCTGTTATGAAACATCTATCCGCATTTAATGTTTTGCATACTATATCAACAATGGCTTTTTTAGTTTGAGATATCTCTAGACTTTTTCGTGCAGCTTCAGTTATATCTTTATACATTTTTTCTTTTTTTGTTTTTTTTAGTAGTTCATGGTTTTTATGCCCAATTTCTGAAAGGGCGTTGGATACCATAAACAAGAGCTGTGCCGCTGCTTCAACTTGCCTTAATGGAATTACTTTAATTTCTTTCATTGCTTCAATATATTTCTCTTCATCAAATCCTATTTCTGTAGCAATTTTCCTAAAATGTTCTTCATTTGCTTCATTTGTTAGAACTTGTCCACCAAGAATGGAGCCTATGTGTTTACCCCCTACAATTATTGGTACTGCAAAGTCAGTTAAGCCGGAATGACAAGTATATATTACTGGTTCTCCTTTTAATGCGGCTATTTTCCCCCATCTTTTATCGCAATTTAAGCATCTTTTTAAGCCTTCCTCTGTTGATCGAGTACAACCAATACAAAATCTGGTGAAATTGCTTGGTTTAGTTACCGGCCCTTCTTCATCAATTGTTATACTTGCAACATTCATTGCACTTGCAAAAACATCTTGGAATTTTTGCAAGAAGTGTATGTCTATTACTTCAGAGAGTTTAGGTGTTTGTGAATTATTTGACATTATTAATTACTTTATAAATATAACTAAGCAAATCTTACATATTTTAACTTGATAGTATTTGCTTATTAACCCCATATAGGCTATTGCTGTTGATATATTATTTGTTTATTATTTGCAATATTTATTCAAATAGTGTTGAATTATATATATTGTTTTACATGTGAAGTTAGTTCAGGAGTTCTTTGTGGATTTTAATAGCAAAAATTTTGAAATTGGTTTAAGTAGTGAAGAGTTACAAAAGAGAACGCATAAAGATTATTTGAATACAAAAAAAATGTTGGATGTCGGCTGCATTGAGTATGAACAACTTTTAGATTCGGACAAAAGAGCTCTGATTCATCTTGTAAAAGCCGCTGAAGCCTTAAATGCAGTTTATCTTAAGCAGGATAATGAACATAATGTTGCTTTTAAAGAATTTTTGGTGCGAGAAGTTAAAGGTGGAAGTGAAGATGCAAAAATGGCGCTTAGGCTTTTCGAAGCGCAAAAAGGTATTTTTTCAGTAGATAGTGAGGCAAATAGATTTTGCTTGAAAAAGGGTGAAATAGAACGCCCGGGTAAAGCGCTTTATCCCATGAATATAACAAAAGAAGAATTCCATAATATATTAATTAATATGCTAAAAGATGAAGATATAGAAGAAGTTTCAAAAATTCTTAACCAACGTTCTATAGTAAAACGAAGAGATAACAAACTTTATGCAGTAGATTATGTTGAAGAATTTTTAGTTGAGTTTGGATTGGCAGCGGATGAGCTTGAAAAAGCCGCAAAATTGTCGTCAAATTCTGACTTCAATGAATTCTTGCAACTACAAGCCAACGCTTTAAGAAAAGCTGATCCTATGCTAGATGCATATGCTGATAAGAAATGGGCAGAGCTGCAAGATACTCCATTAGAGTTCACTATAACACGTGAGAATTATGAGGATGAATTGACTGGGACAGTGGTTGAGAATGAAGAATTAAATTCATTATTATCGCAGCTAAATATTACCCCTATACCAAAGGATATGATCGGGGTAAGGGTTGGAATAGTTAATCAAGAAGGAACAGCAAAACTGCTTGAGATAAAAGATTATCTTCCTGAGTTGGCTAAAAACATGCCATATTCAGATTGTTACACGCAAAATATATCAGATTCAAGTGATGTAAAGCAAACTATGGTTGATGTTGATCTCGTCATTGTAACTGGAGATTCTGGTGCTTACAGAGGCGGCATTACATTGGCTGAGAATTTACCTAATGATGATAAACTCTCTCTAACTATTGGGGGCGGTAGACGTAACGCTTATCACAGACAGATTAGGCAAGTTGCTGATTATGATAAATTGCAAAAACGTTTAGATGAAACCTTAGCCATTGAGTTACATGAGTTTTACGAAAATGAAGCTGATCATTGGTTTACTATTGGGCATGAAAATGCTCACTCGCTAGGGCCAAATAGTGGTACTGAGGCTTTGGGTAAGTACAGAAGCATTATTGAAGAAAATAAGGCAGATATGACCTCGTTAGCAATGTTGGATCTTTTGGTGGAGTTAGGTATGTATTCAGCCCACCAAAGAAATCAAATAATAACTTCTTTTGTTGTCGATAACTTTTTAAAGGCTGAGCCTAATTTAAGTCAGGCTCATAGAGTTAGATCTGTGATGCAAACAAAATTTTTAATGGACAACAATGCTGTATATTTAAATGAAGACAATAAAATAAATTTGGATTTTGATAAAATAGTTCCAGTTGCAAGAAAAATGCTGGAACAAATAATTGACGTACAGATTTCAAAAGATTTTACGAAAGCTGAACAATTTGTTCTAGATAACTTTAAATGGACTGATGAAATGGAGCTTATAGCGAATAAATTGAAAGTTGTCAGTAAAACGCTTAATGGCGAAGTTATTGCGCCATTGGCTGAACACCTATTGACTCTTGACAATTTGTAAGGAAATGTAACAAGTTTAGGATTTCAATATATATTGCTAGCAAAAAAAAATATGAGGATACTTGTACAGAAAACAAGAATAGTGTAGTGTAGAGGAAAATTATGATTAGTAGTGTTAATGCTTACTCTGTGGGCACATCTTTTAGTAACCAAAAAAATAGTATGAAATCTCAAATGGGCAGATCAGAAAATAACTTACTAGCTTTTAAAAGCTCAACTGAGAATGGGGATGTTTTTCTTCCCTCAGAAGCTGATTTAGTTCCGTCTGTTTTAGCATCTAATATTAATCTTTCAGATAAAGTAAAGGGCTTCTTTGGCTGGAATGATACGAATAAGGCGATGGCACATCTTAAAGATGAGGTTCGAGAATTAGACGAAGGCTTACAAAATAACGATATTGAGAATATTGAAGAAGAAGTTGGTGATGTCATTGCAATAGCTGCAGAGATTGCTCATATGAAAGGTCTTGATCCGGATGTTGCAGTCATGAAACGAAATGATAAATTTATAAAGCGATTTGATATTATGCAGCAAATCTCTGATAAACCATTGAATGAAAATTCCAAACTGGAAAATCGTAACCTCTGGGAAAAGGCAAAATACATTATTAAACATCCACAATACGAAAATTAAATACGAATAACAATCAACTATTAGGCATAAAAAGTTATACTAAAAAATTATCTTTTTATGCCTTTATTCATTTGTTTTCTTTTTCTAAAATATAATGTTATAATCCTGAAACACTCAGATTTCGCCTTTATCTAGTGTTTAGTTTAATATAAAATCATTGGAGATTTGAAATGAATTTAAAAAATCTTAGTCTTGGCAAACAAATAAGTTTGTTGGTTGTTTTAGTGAGTCTATTGATGTTTATAGCATCAGTTACTGTGGCGGTATATAATATAAAAACCTCATTAACAAATGCGTCAGAACAAAAAATTGATGAGATTACCGAAATTGCTCACAGTATTGCAATTGGATATAACCAAATGGTTAAAGCGGGTGAACTCTCTGAATCAGAAGCAAAATTAAGAGCAAAAAAAGAGATTGAGTCAATAAAATATCAGAAAATTAATTATTTGTGGATACTGGATGATACAGGCAAAATCGTATCACATCCGACAATTCCGATTGGTTCAGATGCAAAATTACAACAAGATAAAAAAGGTATTTATTTTGCAAAAGAATTACTTGATTCAATGAAGGATGGTAAGTCAGATTATATTGAGTATTATTGGACAAAATCTGACAGCAATAAACTCTATCCAAAGATCTCAGTGGCTAGAGCAGTTCCGGAGATGAATTGGATTGTTGTCACTGGTATCTACGTTGATGAGATAGACCTAATAGTGAGAGAAGTTTTTATTGCACTTTTAGTTTCTAATCTTTTAATAATGCTGGCTATTATTACAGTTGTTGCTTTGACATACATAAAAAGTCTAACCGCAAATATGAATGCTCTTTCTAATGATTTAGGGCGAACTTCAGCACAAGTTTCAGATGCTTCATTTCATCTTGAATCATCGAGTCAAAAGTTGGCGGAAGGCAGTACCGAACAAGCAGCTTCTATTCAAGAAGTTTCAGCGACAATTGAAGAAACTTCGTCAATGGTCAAAAAAAATAATGAAAACACCGCAGAGGCGGCTAAGCTTGCCAAAATGGCAAAAGAAAGTGCTGCAGGTAGTCATTTTCAAATGGAAAGCATGATGGATTCTATGAAGCAAATTCAGTCTTCAAGTAATGAAATCTCAAAAATAATTAAGGTTATTGACGATATAGCTTTTCAGACCAATATATTAGCATTAAATGCTGCTGTAGAAGCAGCAAGAGCTGGTGATGCTGGAAAAGGTTTTGCTGTTGTCGCCGAGGAAGTAAGAAATTTAGCTCAAAGAAGTACCCAATCTGCTAAAGATACAACTGATTTAATTGAAAATAATATTAGTCTGTCAAAAAATGGGGTTGAGCTTGCATCAATGGTGAATGATTCTATTACAAGTATTGATGACCAATCTCGAAAAGTCAGTGAACTTCTTGATGAAATAGCAACAGCAACAAATGAACAGGCTTTAGGTGTGGAACAAATTAATAAGGCAATTTCTCAAATGGAAGATGTTCTTCAAGGGACTGCTCAAACAGCTGAAGATACAGCTGCTGCATCTCAACAACTTTCTGCGCAGTCTGGTTCTATGAATAATATAGTTGAACGACTATCAAAGATAGTAAATGGCGAAAATCATGGGGAAATGGACTCTCCTTATTCAGGCCCAACAATCAAGCCTAATAGTCTATTAACAAATAGAAGAGCAAGTGATGTTAAAAGATTAAATGATAATTTTTCTGATTTTTAAATTTAGAAATTTAAAATTAAAAGATTGTATTAAAGGTAGTAGTTAACGACTACCTTTTTTATTCTATATTTTGTCTTCATTTATTAATGTTTCTAGTTTTGTTTCAAAGTCGCTAATAGCAGAATCTAGATTGTTTTGTAATTCGGCTAATGATGCATATATTTTTTGGGTTTCTGCATTTGATTTTTGTGCCAGCTTACTTACTTCTTTTGCAACAACCCCAAAGCCTTTACCTGCCTCACCCGCCTTAACTGCTTCGATTGCCGCATTTAACGATAATATTTCTGTTTGAAATGAAAGATTTTCAATTGATTCTATTATCGGAGCAAATTTTGATAAAAGTTTTGTTGAGTTGAATTCATCAGAAAGTAAATTCTGAAAATTTTCTATTATTTTCTTTTGTTTTTCAGCGTTATTTTTAAGTTGCTTGGATTTAAAATAATGACAATTCTGTGATTTATTAAGTCCATTATAAATTGCAATTGCCATGTCTTTACAATTTCCATATCCACATGCGGAACAATTTTTATGATCTTCATTTGCATCTTTTAGCATTGATGAATATATTTCTTGTATTTTCTTCGACGGTGGTGTTGTTACTATTTTATTGTTTGACCTGTTTGTATATTTTCGATTATATAAACCAGCCTTCCAGTGCTTGGCTGCATACTTTAATATTTCTTGCTGAATACTATTAGGGTTTGCTAAAGACTTGGTTTGCGTTTCTCTTAGGTATTGTTTTTGTTCTTGTGCCTTTCTTGACTTTGTATGGTTATCTAGTGTGTCCACTGGCATATTCCGGCATTTTGTGCCGGTTCCTCCACTGCATCCTTTTTCGCAATTTGTACAATCTACAATTAGCGGTGAGTTGGCTCTTATTATCTCTTTTTCGAGAGCATTAATATATTCGTAAACAGTTTTTGGACCTTCTATTTTTCTTATTTTATTTTTTAACTCAGGGTTCCATCTAACTGCTGTTTCCAAAATACCATTCGTTTGAGAGAAAGCAGTGGCTTTTTCTTCTATAGGGTTATCATAATCAACTTTTGTGAATGTCTCTAAATTTATGTTGTGGTCAGTAATGTAGTCTTGTAAACTACTCATTGTGATATTAAAGTCACCATATCCTGTTTCCTCAAGTTCTCTCTTTTTTGCAATACAAGGGGATATAATCGCCATCTTATGTTTTCTATACTCAGGATGATACTCTTTTATCATTTTTATCATGTGTAGCATTGGACTATCTACAGGAGCCAAATAGGGTAAAAGATTTGGCTTATATAACTCAATATAGGAAACAACTGCTGGACAAGGTTGTGAAATGACTGTTTGTGGAGAAGTCTTCTCTATATGTTCAATATAACTTTGTATTGTAAGTTCGCTACCAAAACCGATATCAAAAATTGCAGATATACCAATGCTTTTTAGCCACCCATTCAAATTTAAGTAGGTATAAGGAAATGAAGAAACAACAGCAGGCGAGATAATTGCTAATATCTTCTCTCTTCGATTAATTGCTTCAAAAAAAATTCCAATATCATCTTTTATGACCCTTGCACCCCAAGTGCATGCGGATAAGCATTCTCCACAACCTATGCATAGGTCATCATTTATTTTTACATAGTCTCCGCTGCAATCATTGCAAAATTTAGATGGGCAAACAGAAATACAAGCATGGCAATTCTTACAATTTTCTGGTATTACGTCAATTACTTTCGATAGCACAAAAAATCCCCGTATAATGAGCTTGCAAATTATTATAGTTGTTTTTATAACTTTTGCATATTTTGTTAAAGTTTGTGAATTACAAATCTATATAATCAAAGTATAATTAATTTCTTGACACTCTGTATGCTAAATGCAAGAATTATAGTGATGATAAAGGTTTGTTCGCTAGATTTTTTAAATAGAGATGTTTTTGGTGTTGACATCAAAGATAATGCCGGTGAGGTTTTGTACTCATCTGATGAGCTTGTTTCTCCAGAATTGATCTTGAAGTTATACTATAGAAATATATATGTTGATTCATTAGAGCCAATGGCAGAAATTCCTATGGGTGAATTTGATGAAGAAGAAGCAAAAAACGTTGCGAAATACTCTTTATTGGTGGGTAAGTTCTTGGGTTATGCTGATAAAGAATTACAAGACTTAGAACTTGCAGCCTATTATCACAATGTCGGAAATACAAGACTTCCTGCTTCTGCCGTTGAAGAAGATGATTTTATTAAAAGGCGTGCAGATGAAGGTTATAATTATTTGTTAACAGTAAAAGCTTTGCCTGAAAATGTTGCCAAAGTTGCAAAGTTATACTTAAGAGATTATGATTGTATAAATTTTGATCTTAGCAAAAAACAAAGGGTTAATATTCCACTTTATCATATTGTGGCAATTGCAAGTTATTATAATAGATCATTAAAAACAATGCCAAAAGAAGAAGTAATGATGAAAATGTTAAGATTGGGTGGAAACAAATTTAACATCTATGTGTTACACAAATTTATTAATATAATGAGAAACAACAATGATTGATAGTTCAACAACCAAAGCAATGGATAAGTTTTTAGGTCGCTTCAACAATGCTGTGACCCGAGAATTGTATTCAAAATTAGATAAAGATGTTTGTAAAAAAATAGAATTCTCTATAAATTCATATAGCGATATAACTTCATTTGATTCCTTAAAACAGGGAAATTCAATATATTATGTCGAATACACAAAGGCAAAAATTCCAGGAAGTTTAGCTGTGTTGATTCCTGATACTTTGATTGCGTTTATTTCTGATGTATTAATGGGTGGATCTGGCGAAGGTTCTTACAAGGGAGTTTTATCTGAATTAGAGCTTAATGCAACATTTGATTTGTTGAACAATATATTTGCAGAAATTGAGCAGAAATATAATGAGCTGTGTGAAGATGAGATAAAATTTGGTGGCAAACCTGTTTTGTATAGTACGGATTCGCAAGACTATGACGGTATTTTTAAAACATTAACGGCTGATATGGCTGTTAATTCTTCACTTCTATTTAATGGTAAAACCGAATTCTCATTAATAACTCTTTTGAATTACGGCATAATCACGCAGACAGTTGCTAAGCTGGGTTTGTTAAAAATTGAAGAGCCTAAGAAAAAATTTATACTGGATGCAATGAATGTAGAAATACTTTCGGATATTGATATTGATATAGTTGCTGAGTTGGGACGAACAAGAATTCCTATGAAACAGGCATTAGAATTGACAAATGGTTCGATGTTGGAGCTAGATTCATTTGAAGATTCAGATATAAAAATTTTTGCAAAGGGTATAGAAGTTGCTGAGGCCCAAATTGTTGTTGTTGGAGATAAGTTAGGTTTGCGTTTAACAAGGCTTATTCCTCCAGAAGAAAGGCATAAAAAACTGAAATGACACATTTTGAGTTTTTTTTAATTAAAATAAGTTTGATTATAATAGCTGCCATTTTTATGATTATTGCTGTTTTTAGGGTTGTCTTTAGCGCAAAAGTATTGTATGAAAAAGCTATAAAAGAGCTTGAGCAAGAAAATTACGAAAATGCAAAAAAACTTTTGAGCTTAGCCATAAGACACAAGAAAAATAATTATGAAGCACTTTTGAAGTTGGGTTTGGTGAATTTTAAGTTAAAAGATTATAAGAAAGCTCAAGATTGTTTTTCAAAAATTACAAAATTTTCTCCAAACGATTTTATATCAAATTATAATTTAGCACTTTGTTATCAACTTCAGGGAGAACCCGATAAAGCCAAAGACTTTTACGAAAAAGCATTATTAATAAATGAGAATGACTATGATTCGTGTTTTAATTTGGGCTTAATTAATTATGAAGATAATAATTTTCAAAACGCTCTTTTGCTTTTTGAGAAAGCTTATTCTATGGATTCCGGAAAAACAATAAACCTTTTTATGATAGCAAAATGCAGGGATATTTTGACTGACATAATGACGGATGTTGATGCTGATTCTATATTGAAAGAGTACCAAAAATTAGCTTCAAGACCTGATTTACCTCCAGAGTTCTACTCTGCATTTGCTCTTGCTTATGCTAAAAATGGCAGACTAAATGAGTCAAAAGATGCACTTAAAAAGGCGTTAGACAGGACCCCTGATGAGTTATCTGTATATAAATTAGCCGCACTTCATTCTTTAATTGAAGGAGACTTGGAAAATGCAAAAGCAAGTTTGACTATTGCTTTACAGCTTGACCCAAATGATGAAGAAGTATACAATATACTTAAATATACAAATTAAGTGTCTGGTTTGTTAATTGTTGATAAAAAGTTTAATAAAATAGAAAATCATATTGAAACGGAGTAGTTTAATGAGTAAAACAGTGTTGGTAATTGATGATTCTCCATTTGTCTATAAGACTGTCTGTAAAGCATTAGAAGGTAGCGAGTTCGAAGTTATTGGTAATGCTTTAAATGGGCAATTAGGGGTTGATACATATTTAGAGAAAAGACCCGATATTATTACTTTGGATGTTACAATGCCTGTAATGGATGGTTTATCTGCAGCAAGAAAGTTGTTTGAAATTAATCCAAGGGTGAAAATTGTAATGTTATCTGCTATGGGTGATGAGGCTCTACTTACAGAAGCTCAAGGTATTGGCATCAGGCATTTTTTGACAAAGCCTTTTAAGCCCGATACATTGATTGCAAAATTATCGGAAGTTTAGTGAGGTTTTTATGCTAGAAACAAAATTTGAAGTTTTAACAGATTTTTCTAAAAAATCTTTTGTTGAAATTATGTCGGAAGTTACCGGAGAAGAAATTGAAGAGGTTGAAAAATTCTCTTTTGATGGTGATGAAATGCTATCTATAATTATTGGTGTTTCAGGGAAAACAAATGGTCGTATTCTTTTAAATACTTCTGTTAAAGATGGTGGAGAATTGGCTAAGACCATGAACTTTGGTGATGAACTTGAAAATGAAGATGATTTATATGTTTATTTAGCTGAATTTGCAAATATGTTTTGTGGGCGTACTGCGACATATATAAACAATAAATTTGGCCAAAGAGAAATTTGGATAACTCCACCAGCTATATTTTCAGCTAGAGATCTTGATGTTATCACCCCAAACGTGACTTCAAAACAAGCTTATTATAAATGTTCAATAGGTAGTTTTGTTGTTGATGTTGGATTCAGCGAGAGTAGCAGTTACGATGAGTTTTAATCCAATAGATATACTGGTTAAGGTTTTCGATGAGCTTTTTACGTTTTTGGATCTCGATCATAAATTCATGACCGAGGTTCCAGAAAGCTCTTTGAATTCGACAGAGAAGGTTAATGTCCTTGTCGGTGTAACTGGTGATTTAGAGGGTAATATTATGTTCTGTTATTCTTTTGATGTTGCTAAGTTTATTGCATCTAAGATGATGGGATTACAAGACATTGGTGAGGTTGATTTCTTTGCCAAAACAGCTTTAGCGGATTTTCACTCGGAGTTTTGTAAAAGATTTATTCATTATGCTAAAATAGCAAATATGGATGAGGTTGCAGATAAAGAAAAAGGATATACTTTATTATCTGCTGATCCTACATATATTTCAGGTGAAGCAATGTACGGTATGATTAGTAAGGTACCTGCTAAAAAACTCTTTTTTAAGCTAAAAGGTGAAAAGTTTGGAATAGCATACAGTTTGGTGTAGTTATGGAAGAAAATAAATTAAACGTCGATATACACATAGAACAAGAATTCTGGGGTGACTTTGTTCAAGAAGCTTTAGAGCACCTTGAAGATATTGAGTCAAATGTTATATCGTTAGAGCAGTCCCCTGATAATATGGAAATAATCCATACTATGTTTCGGGCTTTTCATACAATAAAAGGATTGTCGGGTTTTGTGGAGCACACTGTAATTCAGGAAATAGCTCACAAAACTGAAACAATGATGGATTTGTGCAGAAAGCAAGAGTTGAGTGTTACAACTCAAATTGTTAATGCAATATTGAGATCTGCTGACTATATTAAGCGACTTTGTGAAGAAATGGATTCTTTTACAGATTCTGGTTTTATTTCGACAATTGAGTCTCACTTGGTCCTTCTTGAACAACTTGCTACTAAAGATCAACCTCAAGAAATTCACGAAAGTGATGTTCAACATGGGCATACATCTGAAATGACTTCGAATGAATCTGTTCAATCAGATATCGAAAATCAACATTCTTTCGAAGAGCATGGAGATGCTTCTGCTTACGATTCTCAATGGGGATCTCAACCGGAAACATTTGAAAATAATGAAGTTCATGTGCCTTCTGAAACTAGTGAAGAGCATATCGAAATAGGTGATTCTTTTTTTGATATGTCACAAAATACAAATCAATACAACGTTGAGTATGAACAGCGCAATGATGTGGAGTTTGATAATCAAGAAAATAATGAATTTGATGTTTCAGTTGATCAAAATACCGAGGCGGGTTTGGATGAATTAACCGATTCAATTGGTACTTCATATGATTCTGAGCACAGAAAAGTTGATTTCTCAAAAATATTTAATCATCCACAGCAAATTAAGACGGAAACAGTCGTCGAGCAGCAAGTTGCTGTTTCAAATAAGCCTGCTGAAGAGTATATGAAGGTTGCTAATTCTAAAATTGATCATCTTGTTGAAATGATAGGTGAATTGATTATCAACCAATCGCTTTTGGAACAACATATTTCTTCTAATTATTCCAATGATAATCAGTTGATATCTGATATTAGTAGTTTTCTTGCAATAACACGAGAGTTGCAAAGTTTGTCAATGTCTTTGAGACTTGTTGCTTTGAAGCCAACTTTTAATAAAATAACAAGGATAGCTCGTGATACAATTCAAGAGCTAAATAAAGATGTTGAATTCATTACAAACGGAGAAGCTACAGAAATTGATAGAGCAGTTGCTGAAAAAATGCTTGATCCATTGGTTCATTTAATAAAAAATGCAATATCTCATGGCGTTGAAGAAGATGTTCAAGATAGAATAAATGCAGGAAAAAGTCCAAGAGCAAAAGTTGAACTTCTTGCGTATAGTAAACGTGGAAAGATATATATCGAAGTCAAAGATGACGGTAGAGGAATTGATACGGATATTGTATATCAAAAAGCATTAGAAAAAGGCATAATTGATTCTGGCAGAACCTATACACAAGATGAAATAAAAGAATTTATTTTATTACCTGGGTTTTCAACGGCAAAAAAAGTTGACAACATTTCTGGTCGGGGCGTTGGAATGGACGTTGTTAAGACCCAAATAATGAGAATTGGCGGCAAAGTTAGCATTGAGAGTGAGCTTGGCAAAGGCTCTGTCTTTACCCTCGAGGTACCAGTCAATCATGCAATAATGAATGGTACTATCATTGATGTTGAAGGGCAACACTTCATTGTTGCTACTGTTAATGTGAAAGAAATTATTCAGCCTAAACAACAAGATTGGATTTTTACTCAGGGTAAAACAACTATGATAAAAGTGAGAGAAGATATTATTCCAATAATACCTAATTCTTTACTTTTACGAACAAATACACCAGCAGAAGAATCAAGGTTGGTAATAGTTTTAGAATTAGATCAACAACTCAGAGCACTTCCAATAACAAATGTTATAAATCGACAGGAAGTTGTTGTTAAGCCTGTTGGGTTAGAATTTTCAAACTTACAATATATTTCGGGAATGTCTATTCTTGGTAATGGACAGGTTTCTTTAATATTAGATATTGATTACTTATTTAAAAAGGAGGTAAGTGAATAAATGGCAGTTACAGAAGAAAAATTATTGACGTTTTCCCTTGGGAGTGAGGCTTATGGGCTTTCTATCTTAAAAGTAAAAGAAATAATTGGAATGATGCACATCACCCCAGTTCCTCGTACCCCAGACTTTGTTAAAGGTGTTATAAACCTCCGTGGAAAAATTATTCCTGTAATGGATTTGCGTGCTAAATTTGGGATGGAAGAAAAGCCATATGATGAAAGAACATGCATAGTTGTTGTTGAGTTTGTTGTGAAGAACACTCAAAGATTGCTAGGAGTTGTTGTTGACATGGTTTCTGAAGTTGTCAGTGTTACTGAAAATGATGTAGAGCCGCCACCACAATATGGAACAAGAGTTGATAATAATTACATTCTTGGTATGGGTAAAATAAAAGACAAAGTAGTTATCATAATTGATATTGATGCTATTTTTGTGCAAGACGATTTTAGCGGTATGTTTGAATCAAGCGAGGTTTAAAATGAATAATTTATTTTCTAACATTAAGCTTAGTTCTAAAATTACGATAATTTGTGCGTTTATTGCCTTATTATCCTTGTCATGTGGCTTGGTGTTGGGACACTCTGGTTTATCTATTGGTTCAGTTATCTTTCTTCTGATTACAATAGTTTTAACTATTGCGGCGATTGTATTACTGTCTTCTAACATAAATGGGGCACTAAAAAATGTGATTCAAAATTTATCAAGTACATATACTAAAGTTGAATCCGTTGCTGGTGAACTCAATATCACTGGTAATTCCTTAGCGGAAGGTACAACAAGGCAGGCTGCTTCTATACAAGAAACGTCTTCTACGCTGGAAGAATCTGCTTCAATGATTCATCAGACAACTCAGAATACAAAAGAAGCCGATATTCTTGCTAAAAATGCAAAAGATGCCGCAAATAAAGGCAATTTAGAAGTACTAAAGATGCTAGATTCTATGAAAGAGCTAAAAAAGTCAAGCGACGAAATTGCAAAAATAATAAAAGTAATTGATGAAATAGCCTTTCAAACCAATATATTATCATTGAATGCAGCTGTAGAGGCTGCTAGAGCTGGTGATGCTGGTAAAGGGTTTGCTGTTGTCGCAGAAGAAGTAAGAAATTTAGCTCAAAGAAGTGCTCAAGCGGCAAAAGACACAGCTTCAATAATTGAAAGCAATATTCAATTATCAGAGAGAAGTCTTTCTATTTCAGAACAGGTAAGTTCTTCATTGGAAGCAATTAATAATGGCACAAATAAAGTAAGTGAACTTTTAGAAGAAATTTCAACTGCAAGTCAAGAGCAAGAAGTAGGCATAAATCAAATAAATCAGGCAATTACGCAAATGGAGGCTGTAATTCATTCAACAGCTTCGACTGCGCAAGAAAGCGCAACTTCTGCAAATCAACTTGATTCATATGCTAAAGAAATAAAAAATATTGTACATGATTTAACGCAACTAGTTTCACAACAGGTTAGTTATTCAAAATCAGTTGTGCAAAAAACAAATAGACCAGCGCTGAAAACTAGGCCATCAATTCAAACTGCACAAACAAAGCCTAGAGTGAACAGTGGTTTAACTGAAAGAAGAGTGGCTAAGCCATTACCACCAAAAGACATGTCAGGAGCTAAGGTTATTAACCCTGAAGATATAATTCCTCTTGACGATTTTTAGACCTTAATCTTTATAAATATATTTTAAGCTAATATTTATAATTTATTTATATATGAGAGATAATGTAAATGTTAGCTTTTCGAACCAAAGGATACTATGCAAACTTTTAATACTTCAAAATCAATTGATCCAAAATACTTAGATTTGTTTTGTGAATATTTATACAAAAATATGGGAATTTATATAGAAAGTAGTAAAAAATTTCTATTAGCACAAAAGCTTGCAAAGTTGTGGATAGATAGTGGTGTACCTACTATTGGTGAATATTATCATTATATTGTTGCACCTCCGATTTCAATGCGTCAAAAGGAAGCTCGTAACGCTTTTGTTGATACAGTTACTGTTCATAAGACAAATTTCTTTAGAGAAAATAATCATTTCGAGTTTATAAAAAAGAACATTGAGGCAATTATTGAGAATAGTCCAAGTGCAAAGATAATGAAAGAGATTAGAATATGGTCTTCCGCATGCTCTACTGGTGAAGAAGCATATACTTTGGCAATGTTATTCAATGAAATATTACCTCCGGGGATAAAACCTAAAATATTAGCAACTGATATTAGTCCACAGAGTGTACAGTCTGCAATGAATGGGGTTTATAAGTTTGGGCCTGAAGATTTGATATCTAATTACTACATAAATAAATATTTCATACCAGAAGATAGTAAATGGCGTATTACTGAGGAAGTTAAAAGCCTTGTTACGTTTAGACTTTTTAACCTAATGGAAGCATTTCCTTTTAAAAATCCTTTTGATATAATTTTTTGTCGAAATGTAATGATTTATTTTGATCAGTCAGTTCAGGAGAAGTTAGTAAATAACTTTTACGACTCAATTGCTGATAATGGATTATTATTCATTGGGCACTCTGAAAGTTTAATAAAGATTAATCATAGATTTGTTTACCACGAACCAACAATATATAAGAAGACATGGAAAAGAGCGTCAAAAAGTTAAATTACTTCCTTGAGCCAGGAAACGTTTTTGTTTGTTGGCAGCCATATAAGTTGGCTACTGTTGTCGGTTCTTCAGTGGCTATTTGTATGTTTGACCAACTTTCTAAAGTTTCAGGAATGACTGTTTTTTCTTTCCCTAACTCAACTTATAAAAATGAAATTCCATATAGCGGGGCTCATTCTATACCACAACTATTAGAAATGATGTATAATTTAGGTGCCAGAAATCACAATATACAGGCACATGTTTTGGGTGGTTCATTTTCAAAACTTTACCAAAATAAAGATATTGGCAAAAAAAATATAGAAATGGCTTTTAAATCTTTGAAGAAAAATAGAATTCAAATTATTAATGATGATACTGGTGGGATTTTTGGAAGAAAAATTGTATTCGATACTGCCTGCGGAGATATTGTTGTTTATAAGGCTAAATACATAAGAGAAAAGGACTGGTATGACTATTAAAGTATTGGTTATCGATGATTCGGCATTAATTAGGAAAATTTTCTCGCAAGAGTTATCTAAAGATCCGAACATTGAGGTTATAGGAACTGCACCAGATCCTATTGTCGGTAGAGATAAAATTGTATATTTAAAACCAGATGTTATTACTTTAGATGTTGAAATGCCTAGGATGGATGGGCTTACATTTCTGGAAAAATTGATGAAACATTATCCTCTCCCCGTTGTGGTTGTCAGCTCTCTTGCCAAACAAGGTGGTGATGTTGCCCTGAAAGCTATGGATCTTGGTGCAGTTGAAGTTGTTTGTAAACCTGGTAGTGCATATAGTGTTGGAGATATGAGTGAGCAATTGATTGAAAAAGTTAAAGCAGCCTCAAAAGTGCGAGTTTTTAAAACCCCTTCTAGTCTGGGAGCAAAACCTTCGACTTCGGCAATAAGCTCGTCAGCACTCAGCGTAAGAACTACGAATAAAATTGTTGCAATCGGTGCTTCAACCGGTGGTACAGAAGCATTAAGGGAGGTACTAACCTCCTTACCTGCAAATTCACCACCAATCGTTGTTGTTCAGCATATGCCACAGAACTTTACAAGAGCTTTTGCTGAAAGACTTAATTCACTCTGCAAAATAGAGGTAAAAGAAGCAGTTGAAGGTGATTATTTGACTGTTGGAAAAGCATTGATTGCCCCAGGGAATAAACACATGGAAATCAGAAGAAGCGGAGCTAACTATTATGTGACTTTGCTAGATGGTCCAATGTTATTCCATCAAAGACCAGCTGTTGAAGTTCTTTTTAACTCAGTTGCCAAATTTGCAGGAAAAAATGCAGTAGGTGCAATATTAACGGGGATGGGTAAGGATGGAGCTCAAGGGCTTTTGAATATGAGAAATGCTGGTGCCTCAACAATAGCTCAAAATGAAGCTACCTGCGTTGTGTATGGAATGCCAAGAGAGGCAATAGAGATTGGCGCTGCAGAAACTGTACAGCCATTAGGAAATATTGCAAAGACAATTATTGATTTTTGTAATAAATAGTTTTACTTTTTCTATTTATGATATTATCTACTCGTCAATTATTATTAATTGACGAGAGGTTAATATGAATCAATTTAAGACAATCTACTGTGATTTTGATGGTACAATATCTAAGATAGATACTGTAAACTCCTTTTTCTCGAGGTTTGCATCTAGTGATTGGTTATCAGTTGAACAAGAATGGATAGATAAGAAAATAGGCTCGCGTGAATGTTTGACAAGGCAATTGGAGCTTGTTTCGGGGCTTGAAGAGCCATTGTTGCTTGAGTTTTTGGATTCAATTGATATTGATGATGGTTTTAAAGGCTTTTATAATTACTTGAAAGATTCTGGCAGAGAGATTGTTGTATTAAGCGATGGTTTTGATTTTTTTATAAAAAGAATTTTGTTTAACCATGGTTTTAGTAATATAAAAGTTTGTTCAAATAACTTTAAAATAATTGATAATAAATTTTTTGTATCATTTGACAATACACCAGCTGGGTATACTTGTAATGCTGGAACTTGTAAGTGTTCTAAGATAGTTGGGGATAAATTTCTTTATATTGGGGATGGTCTATCGGATGTGTGTGTTGCCCAGAAGGCTAGTATTTTATATGCAAAAAATAGTTTGGCCAAATATTGTGATAATATTGGTTTAGTTTATAAAAAGTTTAGCACTTTTAGTGATATAGTTGAGGACTTGCGAAAAGGAGACTTAAATGCAACAGCTTGCTCAGGGAATCAGTGATTCTGAAATTAGGGAAATTGATAAAGAGTATTGTTCTTTTGGTGACACAGTTCATTATTCAGAAAATCCAAAAGTATTCAGGTCGTGTGAAGGATCTTTTATGTTTGATTCTGTTGACACACCTTATTTGGATTTGCAAATGTGGTATGCTTCTTGCAACTTGGGGTACAAAAATGAAAGAATTGCAAATGCGGTTATTGACCAAATAAATACAATGCCTCAAATTGCTTCAAGATTTTTGTATGATTATAAAGTTTTACTTTCAGAAAAGATAGCTACTGCCAATATGGATAGATTTAGTTCTAAAGGCCGGGTTCACTTTAATGTAGGTGGTGCCCAAGCAATAGAAGATGCATTAAAGTTAGTTAGAAACTTCACTGGAAAAAATCTTATGTTCGCTTTTATGGGTGGATACCATGGCAGAACTATAGGTGCATCAGGCATTACTTCTAGTTATCGATATAGAGAAAATTATGGACATTTTGGGGATAGAGCACACTTTGTTCCTTTTCCATATTGTTTTCGTTGCCATTATGGTAAAAATTGCCAAGATTGTGATTTCTATTGTGTAAAACAGTTTGAGAAAAACTTCGAAAGTGAATATCATTCAATATACGATCCTTCAAATGGCAAGTCTGAATATGTTGCATTCTTTGCTGAACCTGTTCAAGGTACTGGAGGATATATTATTCCTCCAAAAGGATATTATAAAGCGCTTAAAAAAGTATTAGACAAGTACGGAATTTTGTTTGTAGCAGATGAAATACAAATGGGATTTTATAGAACAGGAAAGTTGTGGTCGATTGAGCATTTTGGAGTGGTTCCCGACGTTATTACTTTTGGCAAATCTATGACCAATGGGCTAAACCCACTGGGTGGATTGTGGGCTAAAGAAGAATTGATAAACCCTGATATATGGCCGGCTGGTAGAACACATTCTACATATTCATCAAATCCAATTGGCACAAGAGCTGGATACGAAGTTATGTCTATTTTTGAAGAAGGTAATTTTGAAGAAGATATTGCCAAAAAAGGAGCTAAGTTCTTGGAAGGACTTAAATATCTAGAGTCAAAGTATTCAAAAATAGGAAATGTAGATGGGCTTGGTTTGGCTTTAAGAATTGAATGTACTGAAGATGATGGATTTACTCCGAATAAGAAATTATGTGATTCAATACTAGAAGAAGGCTTAAAAGGCGACTTGATGTATAAGGGTAAAAAATGTGGTATTGTTTTAAATAATGGTGGCTATTATAAAAATGTTATAACATTGGTGCCTGCAGTAACAATTGCTGATGAAGAGATAGATATGGCAATAGAGCTTATTGACCAGCTTTTTGCGAGGTTTTAGATTTGACTTCAATATACGATTTTGAGCTAATTCATGATAAGGCTTCAAAAGGAGGAGTTCTTCTGTTCCACGGTTTGACTGGAAGTCCTTTCGAAATGAAAAAATATGCAAAAATTTTACACAATGATGGTTATGATGTTTTTTGCTATTCTCTACCAGGACATGGAGAATTTTGCAAGGATATACAATCAATTGTTTGGCAGGATTGGACTCTCTTTGCGCAAGAAAAATACAATAGGCTCAGATATAAATATGATGATTTCTTTATTTCAGGTCTTTGTCTAGGAGCTGTAATTGCCTTGTATCTTGCGGAGAATAATCATGACATATCTGGTGTTATTTCATTGTCAACGACTCTATACTTAGATGGTTGGACTGTACCTTGGTATTCTTTTTTATTTCCGTTAGCTTCAAATACCATTTTAAGGTACTATTATACATTCCCGGAAAGAGAGCCATTTGGAATAAAAAATCCTACAATAAGGAAAAAAATCGCCTCTTTAATGACGAAAAATACAGTGGCAATGGATAATTATCCTTTGAGTTGTTTACACGAATTGAAACGTTTGTCAGCTGTGGTTAGAAAGGACATTTCGTCAGTTATTTGTCCTATCTTGATAATTCATTCTGTAGAAGATGATTTAACCAGCACAAAAAGTGCAAAATTTGTTTATAATAACGTATCATCAGAAAAAAGAGAGTTATTAGAATTAACAGATAGCTATCACCTTATTTTATATGACAACGAAAGGGATATCGTGTATAATAAATCATTAGAATTTTTGACAAGTCCTATAAAAAAGGAGTTGAGTGCGATAGTATGATACCTATTTTAGTTGCAATATTTGCTATTTTTAACCTAGTTTTTATAGTTTCGTATATGCTTGGGCAATACTGCATATTCAAACCTGAGTGTGCTCCAAAGCTTTCGGCATATTATTCTACTTATTTAGCTGTTATGCTATCAATTTATTTCTTATATATTTTCATTCTTTGTATTTTTGGTGCTGTTAATCATACATACTCACTATTTGTATTTCTTTTGTTTATCATTGCTCCATTTGTGATTGGTAAATTTTCAACGTATAAAAAAATAATTGTTTATTCGAATTTACAACTTCTTTCTTTATTTCTTAGTTTGTTTTATTCTATAGCCTTGTTAATAAAATATTTCTAGGAAGTATAATATTCTGAATATGCAAATATTTGCAGACAAGGTTTTTAGAGAGCCAAAATTTGTTATAGAGGCATTTGATGCCAATTCTTTGATTGATGCTTTTCAGCTAATCGAAAAGTATAAGTCAAATAATTATTATTTGGTTGGATATATTCGTTATGAGGCAAAAGAAATATTCTTAGGAAATAGTATTTCATCTAAATTACCTCTTTTGTATTTTGAAGTATTTGATACGTATGAAGTATTTGATTATGAACACTCGGAGGATAATTTTGTTGACCTTATTAACCCTATTCCCTCAATTAATTATTCAGAATACAAAACAGCAATAGAGAAGATTAAGCTTGAGATATCAGAAGGGAATACTTATCAAGTTAATTATACGTATGATTATAATATAGAAAAAAATATTGATTCTTTTTTACTTTATAAGGCAGTTTTACAGAACCAACGTACACCATATAATTCTTTTTTTCAAAATAAGTATGAAGAATTTCTTTCATTTTCCCCTGAATTATTTTTTGAACTTTCTGGGAATAAAATAAAAACAAAACCGATGAAAGGAACTATAAAAAGAGGTTGTTCTTATGAGGAAGATATTAGTAATATCTCTTTCTTAAAAAATGATGAAAAGAATAGAGCCGAGAATGTTATGATTGTTGATTTGCTGCGTAATGATTTAGGGAAAATTGCTAAAACAGGAACAGTAAAAGTTGACAAATTATTTGAAATTGAATCTCATAAAACTGTATATCAAATGACTTCAGAAATTTCGGCTCAAATCAAAGATAATTTTACTCTCTATAATATATTTGAGGCCATTTTTCCTTGTGGGTCAATAACTGGCGCTCCTAAAATAAGCACAATGAATATTATTGATGAGTTGGAAAAAGGTGATAGAAACATCTATTGTGGAGCAATTGGTGTTATATCAAAGGATGAAACTATATTTAGTGTTCCGATAAGGTTATTGCATCGGTTTAATAAAGATGACTTTTATACATTGAGAGTTGGTGGTGCAATTGTTTGGGACTCGACAGCTGATGATGAGTGGCAAGAGACGATTACAAAAATTAAGTTTCTTGGTAGCTCTCTGGATTATAAATTAGTCGAAACAATGAAGTCAGAAAATAAAAAAATTATTTTTTTTGAGGAGCACATGAACCGATTGAGGTCTTCTGCAAAAAAATTAGGTTTTGTTTGTGATTTTTTAAGTGAAAGTATAAAAAAATATTCTAATAATGATGGATTTATTCGTGTAACTTTATCTAGGAGTGGAGAAATTGACGTCGAAGTGAAGCATATAATAGACAATTCAACAAATAAGGTGGAAATTTCGGACAGAAGAGTTCATTCTAAAAATCTACTTCTATATCATAAAACTACTCACCGACCTTGGTATAAATTGGCTCAGGAAAAAATTGCAACTGGGCTTATTTATGATGAAATTTTTCTGAATGAAAAAGGTCAAATAACAGAAGGTGCAAGGTCAAATATTATTATAGAAAAAGCAGGGAAATTTTATACACCACCAACTTCTGTTGGTTTGTTAAATGGAATATATCGGCAATCACTTATAGACAAGAAAGAAGTGATAGAAAAGGTTCTACTAATTGAAGACTTACAGCATGCTGATAAGATTTTCTGTGTAAACTCAGTTAGAGGAATGAAAGAAGTAACACTCATATGATACTAATAGACAATTATGATTCTTTTACCTATAACTTAGTTCAATATCTCAGGGAACTTGGCATTGAGCCTATTGTTTTTAAAAATGACAAAATCTCAATTCGAGAACTTCGTGAGATGAACTTTTCATCTGTTTTAATTTCTCCAGGGCCATCCAATCCTGATAATGCGGGAATTTGCATGGAGGTTATTAATGAGTTTAAAGCTTCAAAAAAAATATTGGGTATCTGCCTTGGTCACCAGTGTATTGCTCAATATTTCGGGGCAAAAATTATAAAATTATCTAATCCAACACACGGAAAAGTTTCTAAAATTTTTTATAATGAAAATGAAAAATTATTTGAAGGAATTCCTCAAAGATTTTTGGCTACAAGATATCACTCTTTGACAGTTGATAGTTCTGAAATACCCCCAGAAGTAGAAGTCGTTGCAACGACTGAAGATAAGATAATAATGGCATTGAAGCATAAGTTATATAAAATTTATGGGGTTCAATTCCACCCTGAAGCAATATTAACAGAGTATGGGAAAGTTTTACTTCAAAATTTTTTTTTCAATGTAGCATAGTTAAATGAGTATGTACAAATAATACCAAAATAAGCTATTATATGAATGTAGATTATAATTTTAAGAGGTAATATGGAAAACTTTAATCAGGCGATCTCAAATATCTTGAATAGAAAAAGTGTTAGAAAATTTCTTGAAAATAAGGTAGAAGAAGATAAAATTAAGCAAATATTAGAAGCGGCAATGGCTGCTCCTAGTGCTGTTAATAATCAACCATGGTTATTCTTTGTGATTGACGATAGGGGGCTTCTTGATAGATTAGCGAATGAACTTCCTTATTCAAAAATGTTGACGACGGCTCCGCTCGCAATGGTTGTCTGTGGAGATCTGGAGTTGGCATCAGAAGGATGGGAGCAAGAATTCTGGATTCAAGATTGTAGCGCAGCTACTGAGAATATTTTATTAGCGGTTGAAGCTTTAGGCTTAGGGGCTGTTTGGACGGCTGTGTACCCATCTGAAGATAGGGTGGAAATTGTAAGAAATATTCTTAATATACCAAAAAACTTGATGCCTCTTAATGTTATTCCAATTGGTTATCCTGCAGCAAATTTACATTCGCAGAAGAAGTGGGATGACTCGAAGATTAATTATAATGCATGGACGAATTAATAATACTTAATAAATACAGATTTTAGGCAAAAATTAATATTCCTAGTACTTATAATCACTGTCATGAGCATCCAGAATATAAATATTAAAAATACGAATCTTGTGGACTCTAGAGTTGTTCGTAATGATTTTAAACCCGAAACTAAATTTGTTCCGGCTAAATCTTCTGCACTGAAAATGGGCTCTATTCCTATAGAAAGCTATAAGGCTTACAGCAATATTAGCTTTAAGGCTTCAATGGAACAACATTTGGGGCAAGGTGCAAGATATATCGGTGATGGTGTTACAAAGTTTACATTAACTGCTCCAAATTTGAGAGAGGTTGAGTTAAATGCTTTTTCTCAAGATCCAACAGATGAAGATGCTATTTTATCCAGAGTTATCAAGATGGAGAAAAATGGCGGACGTTTTGAAAAAGTTGTAGATGGTATAAATCCTGGGGATAAATACTTTTACACAATAACAAAAAAAGATGGAACTAAAATGGATGTATATGATCCTAGAGCTGATTATTTACCATTTGATATTTTAGATTGCGATGAATATTCGAATCTGGCGGAAGTAGTTGATCATGATAGTTATGAATGGACAGATACTAATTGGATGCACAGACGTGCCTTGAGGTCAAGATTAACAGAAGGGTGGGGATTGCCTTCTGACACAGTGCTTGAGTCTATGCATATTGGTGCGTTAGGTGGTTTTAAGGAAGCAAAAAAAGAATTAGCAAGAATTGCTGATTCTAAAGTCGCAAATACAGTTAGAATTATGCCTATTGGTGAATTTTATGGTAAAAAAAACTGGGGTTATGATGAAGTTGCAAAATATGCAGTGGAAAATAGTTATGGATCACCTGATGATTTCAAGGATTTTGTGAATTTTGCACATGAAAAAGGGATTTCAGTTATTCTAGATGTTGTTCCAAATCACTTTGGCCCATTTGGATCAGTTATACAAGAATTTATTCCAGCATTTGATAATCATGTGCAAACTCCTTGGGGTAACGCTCCAAACTATAATGGAAAAAATAATGAGTATATGCGTTCTTATATGACTGACATGCTTATGAATTGGGCTGTTAATTATCATGTTGATGGTTTTAGAATGGATGCAACTCATCATATGAAGTCGGACGATGCTTTACTGGAAATCATGTCTGAATTAAGGTCTCATAGTGAAACAAAGGATTTAATCTTGTATCCTGAAGATATGAGGATTTCTCGTACAAGGGCAAATGCCAATATGCCAAAAGAGGTTAGTGACAAAAATTGGGGCTTTGATGCTATAACAACTTTTGATTTTTATAAATCTTTATTAGCAAATGTCACAAAAGAAGATCATCATGGAATCGGTCCTAGTCTTTTTCAGCTGGAGCGCATTTATGGCAAAACTATTCTTAATTCTCATGAAGATATGGTAAAAGATGATATGCTTGCGGATCCTTCATATAGACAAAAATGCAGAGATAATTTGCAACTGCCTGAACAAAGCGCAAATAATTATCTCATTAATATTTCTAACCAAGACGAAATAGGTAATGATGCCGGTGGAAGACGTAATTTAGTTGATGTTCTCTCATCTAATTTAGGAATGACTTTGAGATGTGATATGAATTGGCAGAAAGCACAATCTCTTATCTTTGAGATGATTAAACATTATGCGAAAACAGGAAAATGTTTGCCTGAAGAACAACAAAAAAGTTTAGGTATTTTAAATCCTGTTGATAATGATACTTTTGTTAAAGAAATAAGGAAAGCTTTTGAGGCTAACAAACTGATATTTGGTGCTATGATGATGCATCCAAGCCCTAAAGAATTTTTTATGGGCGATGAAAGAGGCGAGTTGAGTCCTTTTAAATTCTTTAGTGAATATCCAAATTCTGCAGTTAATCCAGATACAAATAGAAAAGTAGTAGATGAGATTGCAGATGAAAAAGGATATAGACCCGATTTAAAAGCATTTGAAGAGTCAAAAATGGATCAAGATTCTTATCGAGTTGACTGGATATCTCAGGGAATGACTTCTTTTGCTAAAGATTTTGCAAAGCTGGTTAAAAATAATACAGTTTTTAAGTCTGGAGATTTTTCTAAGCTTTGTTCGTACTCTCACAACGCAGAAGATGTTCTAGAAGTTAAGCGATATAATGATTATAATGATCAAGTTATAGCTGTTATGAATTTTAGTTCTGAGCCAAAATATAATTTTGAGTTGAAGACCACAGACGCATTTAAAGTAAAAGAGATAATAAACAGTAATAGTTCAGTTTATTCAGGTAATGGTCAATTTATAAATAAGACAGGTGTAGAAGGCAGAAAAATAACACTTCCTCCAAACAGCATTGTGGTTTTTGAACCTGTAAAATAGATTTATCTCAGATATACACCAGTAATGTATTCGTTTAATATTTTTATTATTTTGTCAAATTCGTCTTTTGAACAAGATCTTTCGTTTAAAAAGCTATTGTCTAGCGGTTTACTTGGAATGAATTCTTGCAAGTAATATTTATTTGCGCTTTTTAGCATAATTCCTATTTCTCTAAAATCATCTAGTATTAGTTGTGATTTTACGACAGTTGTTCGAAATTCGTAATCAACTCCAGAATTAATTATAGTATCTATACTTTTTACTATGTCAGAGGTATTGCATTTTTTATTTGTTATATGTCTGTATTTATAAAGTGGTGCCTTTATGTCCATTGCAACGTAATCTAAAAGCTTTAATTTTATCAGCTTATTAAGAAGCTGTGGATTTGTACCATTTGTATCTAACTTTAAAAGAAAGCCCATTGATTTTATATTTTGAGCGAATTCTTCTAAATCTGATTGAATTGTTGGTTCTCCTCCTGAAATAACGACAGCATCTAACTTATTAATCCTTGTTTTAAGAAACTCCAGAACATATTGTGTATCAATGCTAGGATTTTGCATGTTTACAAGTTCTGGATTATGACAATAGCCGCATTTCAAATTGCAACCCTGAGTGAAGATTATTGCGGAAATTTTTCCAGGATAATCAATCAGTGATGTTTTTTGTAGACCACCAATATTCATTAGCTACAGAGAATTTCCTGTTCACATTTAATTCGTGTATCATTGTTAACGTCAAAAGTGACCCTTTTATAGTATTCGGCAGTTTTGCCTTCATTCCACTGTTTAACCGGTCTTATAAAGCCAACTACTCTTGTATATACTTCACACTCTTCGCCACATTTTGGGCAATTAAAATGTTCCCCTGTTAAATAACCATGGCTTGAGCAAGTGCTGAAAGTTGGTGAGAATGTGAAGTATGGTAGTTTATAATTATTGCAAACTTTTTGTACCATATTTTTCATTACTTCTATGTCTTTGATTCTTTCTCCAGCAAAAATATGTACAACTGTTCCACCAGTGTACTTGGTTTGTAAGTCATCTTGGTGGTCTAGGACTTCAAATAAATCATTAGTATAATTAACAGGTAGTTGTGAAGAATTTGTATAAAAAGGTTCAGATCCTTTATTACTATAATCGTCTTCATTGGAACATTTAATTGTAGAGAATGTTTCTTTGTCCATTTTTGCAAGTCTATAAGACGTTCCTTCTCCCGGTGTTGCCTCTAAATTATAGTTGTTACCTGTTTGAACTTGATATTCTTTAATTGTTTCTCTCATGAAATCCATTACTTCAAGAGCAAATGCCTTCCCTTCTTCTGAGCCGATTTCTTGGTTTAATAGATTGCTACAAGCTTCATTCATTCCAATTAACCCAATGGTTGAGAAGTGATTTTTCCAATATACGTCATACCTTGCTTTTATATCTCTTAAATAAAATTTAGTATAAGGATATAAGTCTTTGTCCGTAAATTTTTCAAGAATTTTTCTTTTTAGTTCTAAACTATCCTTTGCTATATCCATTTTTTCTTTTAGCATTGAGAGAAATTCTTCTTTTGTGTTTGCTAAAAATCCAAGTCGAGGTAGGTTTATTGTGACCACTCCAATTGATCCTGTGAGAGGATTTGAGCCAAACAAGCCTCCACCTCTATATTCAAGTTCTCTATTGTCAATTCTTAATCTGCAGCACATAGATCTGGCATCTTCTGGATTCATATCTGAATTTATGAAATTCGAGAAATAAGGTATACCATATTTTGCAGACATTTCCCATAAGCCATCCAGCTCTTTATTATCCCAGTTAAAATCTTTTGTTATGTTATAAGTCGGTATTGGGAACGAAAAGACTCGTCCACTATTATCTCCATTCATCATTATTTCGAAGAATGCTTTATTTATCATATCCATTTCTGTTTGAAATTCACCATATGTTTTTTCCATTGATTCGCCGCCAATAATAACGTATTGTTCGGCATAGTAGCTTGGAACTGTTAAATCCATCGTTACATTTGTAAATGGTGTCTGAAATCCTGTTCTGGTTGGTACATTCATATTGAACACAAATTCTTGCATTGCTTGTTTTACTTGGCTGTAGTCCAATTTATCATAATATACAAATGGAGCAAGTAATGTGTCAAAATTTGAAAAAGCTTGTGCACCCGCAGACTCACCTTGCATTGTGTATAAGAAGTTAACCATTTGTCCAAGAGCAGTTCTGAAGTGTTTAGCCGGTGCGCTTTCAACTTTTCCCTTAACTCCTTTAAAACCTTCCATTAATAAATCTTTTAAATCCCAGCCAACACAGTATCCGGACAGCAGATTCAGGTCATGAATATGTATGTCTCCATTTTTGTGTGAGTTCTTTATTTCATCTGTATAAATTTTATTTAGCCAATAATTCTTACTTATATTTGATGAAATATAGTTATTTAACCCTTGAATTGAATAAGACATATTAGAATTTTCTTTTACTTCCCAATCTAGCTTTGATAAGTATTCATCGACCATGTCTGTATTTGCTTTTTCTGTGAATTTCCTTATTCTTGAATGTTGTTCTCTATAAATAGCATAGGATTTTGCTGTTTTTTTATAGTCAGAAGAAAATAACACATCTTCCACCATATCTTGAATATCCTCGACCGTAGTAACTTCTGTTAGATCTGATTTATTGGTCAGCATCTGTGTCGCTAGTTCAATTACTTTTTGGGTTAAGGATTTTGCTGTTGTTTGGTCAAATTCTTTCGTTGCAGTTCCAGCTTTTTCTAGCGCATTTGTGATTTTATCTGCATTAAATTCTTCTAATTTGCCGTCTCTTTTGATTATTTTTTCCATTGCATCTCCTATTCCCTATATTGAGCTTGATATTCTGGATATTTACAAAATGTTCTTAATATTTTTGTAAAATACTTAACTAACTTTTAGTTAGATTTTTGGTTGAAAAATATATACATGTAACATAAATGCCAGCCAGATTTTTAATTGCTAATTACTTAAGTTTATTCCTCGCTTATTTTCATGTCAAGGAACAAATATGTAATTATTTCTTCTTTGTAACGAGGGTATTTTTCTATTTTGTCTATTACCCAATTGGTGTTGATAATATAATTTTAGCTTGTTAGGATTACTTTTATATTATTATTTCTCCATATATGGCAAAAAATAATATTTTGGGTTTTAGTATAGTTAAAGAGGTCATTATGAAGGTTGTTTTAAATTACGCAGAACAAAAAGCGTTAAATAATGCTAAGAACATGTTTAAAAGTACGGCAAAGTTTTTAGACCAGCCAGCCTTAGTCAAAAAACTACATCAAGTTTTTCCTCTGGCCCTTGCTTCCGGTGCAGTTGCATACGGTTTGTATGATACTCATATGGCTCCTGATACTGAAAAAAAAGACTCATTTATAAAAAATACTTGCGTCTTATCAGCAACTGTTCTTTCTGCTCTGGTTGCGACAAGAGGACTAAAAATAGGTAACAAACAAATTTTTGAGGGTTTAATAGAACTACCGCATTTACATTTAAATGAGATTAACTCAACAATAGAAAAAATTTCTGATACTGCAGTTTTATCGCTTGTTAAAAAGGCAAAAAATGGTGAGATATTAAGTGTAAATCAAATAACTAAACTATCTACATACTTGGACAAAAGTTATCCTGACCAAAAATTGATTGATACAATTGTTCCACCGCCTCATTTACACAAACCTTTTTCGGAACTTAAGCAGTTATCGTTATTAGGGCTTTTTCCTGTTTTGGGTGGAATCGTTGGGGGTATAGGTGCAGATAAACTGATTTCGCCTGATTGGAAAAAAAATATTCCTAATAAAATTAAAGAAGGTACCTATCAATATTTAAACAATATTTTTCTGTGTAATGTTGGTGCAGGTGCTGCCTTAATGCTTATGAATAAATACAATGTGAAATCTAAACCAGTAAGATTCTTTGGCATGCTCGGTGGAGTTATTGGTGTTGGATTAGTTGCAGGAAGTGCTATATCTAATTTTGTAAGTAAAAACTTTCTAACGCCACTCTTCGCTAAAAAAAATAATGAAGTAGTTGAAGAGCAATCTTTTGCGGACAGGTTTAAAAATTTAAACGAAGAGAGACATCCTGAGGCTGTTGATTTGTGTTTGCACGTTGATGACTTAGCTTCTGTGGGCTTTTTAAACGGAATAAAATGGGTCGCACCAGTTTTACCATTGTTCTATTCGGTTTCTGGGTATAGGGCTGGTGTTGGGTATAGGAACCATTCTCATTCACATTCAACGAACAGCTAAAATATTTTTGATACTTCGATTATGAATCCTGAATCTCCCACTTTTGGACTATTAGGGATTTGATACCCGAAAAATATTACATTGTTTTTTGGTAATTTGTAGCTACCACCAGCTATTAAAAAACCAGCATAGTGTTCATCTCCAGAAAACCAATCTGCAACAGCTTCAAATTTTTTAGTAATTGGTTGTTCAATTGCACCTATAAAACAAACAGTATCATTACCGAAGATTAGCCTTGAACCAGAACTAAACCCTCCAGTAATACGTGTTTTTATCTTTGGCACCCTACCACTAAGAGCCGCATATGTCCAATTGCCTGCACCTAATCCTTGCATTGAAGCCAAAACTTCATTTCCAATTATAAGCTTGAGCTCTTGGTTTGGGAATTTACTGTCAAGTTTTGGAATTGGTATCGCAGACTTAAATCCTACGCCTAATGAAATATTATCACTTGTTGGTGTGCTTACATTGAATAATGTTGCAGTTAGTTCGGTATTGTGCCCCACTCCAACAGCCATATACTCAGTACCCCACCAATATGAATTATTTTTGTAGGGTCTGAACTGAGATTCTTGCTGTAGAAATATCTTTCCCTTTGGTGTTACATCTGCGCTTGGAACGTTAAATACTGTTTGTTGAGAGTTTGATGGTTGAGCTAGACCTAAGGAGTAAACAAAAATAAAAATTGTATAAATTATGTTTTTATTGATTTTATTGTACATTACTTATAAAAAATACTAATAAACATTTTCTATAATAGCATTAATCTTATTACTTTTTGTATATAAATATTTATTTGTTTGATTAAGGCACATTTGTTATAATATCAATAATTATACATTTGGGAGAGTATATTATGGAACAAATTACTAAATTAAAAGTTACTCAGCATAGAGTTAAGATAATGTTCAGTTTAATGGCTTTATTTTTTTTACTTTCAGGACTATTGTTGGGACAATTTAACAATATTTTTAACTTTGGCTTGGATTCTCAACAAGTAAAAATACTTACAATTGGTATGTGTGCAGTTGGTGTGTATGATTTAGTTATTCTATTGCCATTGCACCTTCATATATTAAAAAAACGAGAAAAAGAGATTCTAGCTTCTTTAGACAATATGGAAAAGTAAATGGACCCAATATTTTTTCAAAAACTAATGTATTTTGGAGTGGTATTTATGGGATTCTTTTCTATAATGAATCCGGTGGCAGCTATTTCTATTTTTCTTACATTGACTGCGCAAGATACAGAAATTGTTGCTAAAAAATCAGCATCTCAAGCCACTCTGACAGCCTTTATCGTTGTGGTTGTATTTTCGTTTATAGGCCATTATTTATTGGAGTTGTTTGGTGTAAGCTTCACTGCTCTCAGGCTTACGGGTGGCGTTTTAGTTGGCTTAATTGGATATGATATGCTCCAGGGGAAGCATTCTGCTGTTAGTAATCCTCAAAAAGAAACTATAATTAAAACAATAGAACAAGAAGCCTCTTATGCTGTAACGCCTTTGGGTGTACCCTTGTTGGCCGGACCGGGGGTGATTATTACTGCAATGAATTTTTCGTCAGGTGGACTTATTAATTTGTTAATAACAGTGTCTTCTTTTGGACTCTTGTGTGTAATAACTTACTATGTTTTAGTTTCGGGGAAACAAATTAAGAAAATTTTAGGAGCAAGCGCTCTAAAGGTAATCACTAGAATGATGGGTTTGATACTTGCTGTTATCGGAATGCAAATGCTTATTGAAGGAATTTATAGCGCAATTAAAGAGTTTTAAATATTAATTTGCTTTTAATTATGAAAAGTCTTCTTCTGATTTGCCATTGATATTTTGCACATCACTCCTGTTACTATTCCTCTAATGCCTTCTTGAGATGTAGGTGATGTCAAAATATAGTCATCATCCCATTCTTTGTTTTTTATCGCAATTGCAATTCTTTTATCACTATTTACTTGACTGCCAAAAATGCTTTCAGTGATTGGTTTTGTGAACTGAAATTTATCACAGTAGTTCTCGCCGTCATCTAAAACCTTTATTGTAAGACTTCTGCCTTTTTTACTGAAATATTTTTTTAGGTTATTTAATGTATCTTGTCCATAAAGAGATGAATGTTCTGGTAGATTCGCAAGTAATAATTTTTCTGCTTCTTTTGTTATGTAGGGCTTGCACCCAAAATTTGTGTGTGTTTTAGGGTGCTGAACATTTATTTTTTGAATTTTCATAGTTTCTCCTTATTTGTATTCAATTTTATAACATTTTTTTTAATTTAAAATGATTAACTGATATACTTTACAAAAAGAAAAGCCTCTTTTTTAAGAGGCTAGTTTGGAAGTTCTACGATTTAACGTAGAAACAAAATCTTTGTCATTTTTTCTACTTCTTTTTTAAATTTGTTATAATTGGATCACTCTTGTAAATTTTCTTGTTTTATTTGTTAAAACTATCTTTTTTTTGGAAAATAGGAACTTAAAAGACCTTATTGTTGTTTTGTATATGAATGCATGTGTCTGGTAGTTTGATATTAATAGAGTTGGAAATCTAAAAAGACTATTGATAATGCATTTGAGGGTCTTTTCTTTATCGTATTTTTAAATCTAGTTAACATTATGTGGATAATTATAGGTCGTTAAAGTTCGTATGTCAATGATTATCCTAAAAATACAGAACTAAGAATTCATTTTTAAATTTTGAAAATAACATTAAAATTAGTTTGTGAGGGGGATTGATGCAGAATTTAAAAGAAGCTTTTGGAAATAACCTAAGAAGGATAAGAAAGAGTAAAAAACTCACACTAGAAAAACTTTCAGAAGCAGTGGATATTTCCCCTCGCCAATTGACCAAAATTGAAAGTGGTGAAACTTTCTTAACCGCTGAAACGCTCTCTAAAATTAGTGTAGCATTGGGAATTAGTTTAAAATCACTTTTTGATATAGATTACGCTGATAAGTATATGTATTTTCATGATGGGAAGTTTATAAAACCCCAGTTGAAAATTATTAAAGATAAAAAAAATGTCAGAGTAAAATCATTATATCCACTCTCGGTTGATTCTATTTCAATAAATACTTCTTTAACTTCAAACAGTCTTCACTCTTTCTTATTTAATTTAGTAAAAGAGTTGAAGACTGAAATTTATGCTGAAGTTTTCTTTAAGAAAAATAGAGAATCAATTATGAAAATTACTCAAAACAATAAGTTTGAATATGTTTTTTCGAAGTCTGATATGGTTAATTCTGATGCTATTAACTCTTCACTGCCAATTAAAGACGATAATTACTATTACATCAACGAAAAGCTACGAATATTCTGTAAAGACAAAAATAAAATCGAATATGTTAAGACGGCAATAGATGCACTAGAAAATAAAAAATCTTTAGATCAGTTGAAGATAATGATAAAAGGAATGGAACTCTATGAAAGATAATGTTTATTCTGTTGATAGGATGTAATCAGCTGCGCAACTTAATCCAGTGCTGCTTTTACTGCAAGTGTTTGCAGAAGTACTCCCGGGAATCCCTAGGGGAATTAGTTTATCTTCCAAAACACTGATGTCAAATATGTCCATACCGTATTTGTTTGGCTTTTTGAATCCATTTATGTCTACTGTTATTGCTGCGCAACGAGTATGGTTTGTCATATTTTCATTACATGGAGCACTTGTTAAATTGAATCTCATTAATGTGCCATCGATTAGAATCATTGCCGGGTAGTCAACACTTGTAACCGCAGTGCCATTTAAATAGTACCAAGAGCCTGAATTATGCCAACAATTACCTTGCGCTAGAGTAGTACAAGTTTTCATTACTTTCATTTGAGAAGAAAACGAATTCATTATGCTTGTGCTATCACTGAATGCACTTGTATAGCTGGTAATGCTTTTAGATTCCATAACTTTTTCAGAAATCCTAACCAATTCCGTATAAGCTTTTTTGCATGATTCTTTATAGTGCTTGTCTCTGGTATCGTTTATCATTGGTATAATTGTCATTCTAATAACAACTCCCAATATAACCAACGCGAGTAATACTTCAGCTAAGCTGAATCCTGATTTTGTATGTTTCCTCATAATAAAATTCCTCATTAATTATTTAATTATACGATTCTATTTAATCTATATCAATAATTTATTATTTTTTAAATACCCATTTAAGACCCAATAACCATTGATATTTCTTGACATCAGTAGTAAATAAGACTATCATGTTTACTGTATATTTTGGGTATGAATTAATATTGGAGATTAAATAATGGGTTGTGAAGCATGTACTTTTCCTTTTACTGTTGCTGAAATAGACTGGGATGGCAATGTTTATGGTTGCTGTGCAGGGTATTTTGTTGGTTACGTTTTTGGCAATATTTTTGAGCAGCCGTTTGATGAAATCTGGAATGGTGAAAAAGCTCAAAAATTTAGGCAACAATTTATTGATCAAGAATACCATATATGTGATTTTAGTCTTTGTGCAAAAGAGTGGAAAGAATTTACTCCAACTTTGGTTGCTGACTATCCAACAAGGGTCCAATTGAATTATGACGCTACGTGTAATGCTCGTTGTGTGTATTGTAGAAAAGAACCATGTGCTACAAATGCGAAGCAGTTTGATGAGCATATGGAAGATATTGTTCTTCCAATTCTTAAAAATGCTAAATTGGTTAATGTTACAGCTTTAGGAGAAGTTTTTGCGAGTAGTTATTCAAAAAAACTAATAAGAAGAATCACTGAAACATATCCTGATATTAGATTCTATGTATACACTAACGGAATTGAGTGTAATGAAAAAAGGTTAAAAGAGTATTGTTTGTTTGATAAAGTTGAGTATTTTGTTCTTTCTTTGCCAGCTCTCACCAAGGCAACATACGATAAGCAAGTTATTGGTGGTAAATTTGATAATGTAATTAAAAATGTCGAATATCTTGGGAAATTGAGAAAACAAAACAAAGTAAAAGATTTTGTATTAAACTTCGTTGTGAATTCTTATAATTATAAGGAAATGCCTGGGTTTGTTGAATTCGCAAGAAAAAACAATGCTACTGTTAGCTTTGTAAAACTGAATAAGCATTCAGGTAATGATTATATATATGACGATATTGCAGTTGCAGAAGAGTTTCACCCAGAGCATAAAGAGTATTTGGAAGTTGTAAAAAATCCAATTTTCAAAGCTCCGCATGTGAATAAGACGAGTACTTTTACAACTCTGAACTTACAGTAATGAAGTATTGTATCAAGCCTTTTACATCAATTGAGGTTGATACTCATGGAGATGTTTATACTTGCTGTCCAGCATTTCTCAGAAATAATGTTGATGGTACTAATAATAGAATTGGGAACATTCTAGAAAATTCCTTTGATGAAATTTGGTATTCAGATAAGGCTATAGAATTACGAAAAAAAGTCATGAATGGTGATTATTCTATGTGTGATTTGGATCTTTGTCGGCAGCGTGAGTTGCGGTTTGAACATGAATTTTCTCTATCATCAAAACCAGAAGCTCCAATTGACATAACTTTAGCATATGATAAAGAATGTAATTTCTATTGCATAACTTGTAGGGACGAAAAATATAAAAATTCTACAGAAATGAAGGAACTACTAAATAGTAGAATTAAAGATACGTTAATGCCACTTCTAAAAAATGCAAAAAAAGTAGCAATGAGTGGTAGTGGAGAGTTGTTTGCGAGTGAACACAGTCGTTTGTTAGTAAAAGAAATTACATCAAATTATCCATACATTAAGTTTTTAATAATGACTAATGGACTTTTATGCAATAAGACTAATTGTGATGCTTTAGGACTGGGAAAAAATATTCATGAAATATTTGTTTCATTGCCTGCTATTTCAAAAAAAATATATAATAGTATTATTAGGGGCGGTAATATTGATATAGTAACAAAAAATATTAAATGGCTTGCTCAATCTCAAAAAGAAGGGTTAATTGGTGCTGTCAAATTGAGTTGCGTGGTATCTAGCTTAAATTATAGAGAAATTCCAAACTTGGTGAACTTTGCGAAGAAACTGGGTATTACAATAATTATATCTCAATATTACTCTTGGGGAACAAAGCTTGGTGAAGATTACGAAAATTTGGCTGTATGGAATTACGAACATAAAAAGCATAAAGACTTTGTGAAAATTTTAAAAAAATACACTAATTATGATGAGTGTTTCTTACAACCGTTATTTCAAGAGTTAAAAGATAATTAGTATACTCTTGACTATTTGTTGTTCTTTCTTTTAATGTAATAACATAATCTTACTTTAGTATTAATGAGAGGACTATGATAAAAAATTTGAATAAATTAGAGGTTAGGATTGTAAGCTATGATGATGCCAATTTAACTCATAAAAAATCTTTTTATGAGTTAAATTCAGCCTGGATTGAAAAGTTTTTTGAGTTGGAACCAGTTGATATTCAGGTTCTTTCAAATCCTAAGCTCGAAATACTTGACAAAGGTGGATATGTTTTCTTAGCCTTGCTTGAGGAGACAGTCGTCGGAACAGTTGCATTGAGTCCTACTTGCAAAAATGAGTATGAGTTACATAAATTTGCCGTTTCTGATGAGTTTCAAGGACTAAAAATCGGTCACCATTTAATGACTTATACGCTAGATTTTGCAAATAAATTAAATGCAAAAAATATTTACTTAATTTGCAATACATCATTGCTTCCTGCGTTAAATTTGTATAGAAAATTTGGCTTCAAAGATAGTGATATTCATTTGAACTCAAAATATGAGCGTGGTGATATAAGTTTAGAATTAAATTTAGATAGTTATAACAGTTAGTTTATGGAATATTTATAATGAAAAAAATAATATGTTATGGAGATTCAAATACTTTTGGGTATAATCCTAAAGATTCCTCAAGGTATAGTTCAGATATCAGATGGACTGGCTTATTGTCTGATAAGCTTGGTGTTGAATTTTGTGTTGTTGAAGAAGGGTGCAATAATAGGACTGGATTTGTTCCTAGTGCAGACGGATTAGTGCAAAGTGGTAGGGACTATTTGAAAACATGTTTAGATAAACATAAAGATGCAGATGTTTTTATTTTGGCCTTAGGTACTAATGACCTTCAAAAGTTTTATGAGATTGATGAAAGTACTGTGGTTGGTTCTTTATCTTATATTTTTTCATCAGTGCAAGAATCTTATTCAAATATAAGGATTATATTATTACCGCCGGTTGTACTTGATGGAGAAGTTTTGAAACATCAATTTAGTTACCAATTTGATGAATCATCAATATCTAAGTCAAAGTGGATTCAAGATGTATTTAAAACATTTTCAGATAGCCAAAAGTGTGAATTGCTTGATATAAATGCGTACGTAAAGCCATCTGTTTTAGATGGATTGCACTTTAGTGAAGATTCACATAGGGTTATTGCTGAAAAAATTGCAGACTTGGTGCTAAATAGTTAAATTAGTTATTTATTTGGTTATCTAATTTTTGCTTTATTATTTCAATACATCGTAATGCTTGTTTTCTTTGTTTTTCTGTCAATAGTGAAGTGTGTGTTTTTTGATGGACATAATCTATTAATGGATCAAGAACATATTTACTTTGGTTGGATTTTGAGCTTATTGGTTCTATATCAATTATGTTTAATCTATGCGTAGTTTTATCTAAAAGAAAATTGTTCGGATTGAAAAAGTCAATATAATATTTATGTTTTCCTAAATATATTACATCTTTTTTATATTCTTGAAATAAGCTAACTGGCTCTTCTGATAGCTCTTTAAGCTGCTTAAAAAAAATATTAGCTTCTCTTGAACCAATGTTTCTTCTATCTAAATATTGAACCCAGGGTTTTGGATACTCAGAATATAAAGCTTTTCCGGGAACTTTTTTTGCTATTGAAATGTCGCAATCATTTATTGCTATAGGTTGCCCAAAATTTCGTCCTTTTATTGCTCGTTTTGGGGATTTGAAAGACGTTAAGTCATTGCTATTTTTTCCTTTTGGTATATCTCTTGGCACTCTGAGTACATAATCACCAAGGTCATATACTTTCGCTGAATTGCCTTCTCCTACTATGTTTTGTGGGCATATTTTAGTTTTTAAAAATGCTTCAAACTCCTCACTATTTGATTTGAGATTATTAATTTCTAAAAATTTTTTAAAATCCTTCTTTTTTTCAAATATGTCATTATCTAATGCTTTTTTTATTCCTAGTTTAGTGCAGCCAAATAGTTTCTTTATACTGCTTACATTTTGCGTACTTTCTGCAACTTTATTTTTACTGGTAGTTATTAATGCTTTTAAGAAAGGAATTTTCAAGCTTATATTCTCCTACTCTTATAAAACAAATAACAAATATTAATTACTCTTTTTTTAACTTATTTTAAGAGAAAGTTTAATAGTCGTAATCGTTAGATTTGTGATGGGTTACCATTGTTTCAATTATCTAATCATTTTATGCTTAGGTTGGTTATGATTTCATTAAACACTCTGTTTAGTTCAGACTTTGTAGAATTAATATCATTAATAATCGTTCCATATGCAGTATTTGTATTTTCTATTTTAAATAAAATTGAATATATTTCAGAAAAGAAGTTTGTAGCTGTTGTATAGGTTTTATTATCTAAAATTTGTAAATCTTTCAATGAGTTTTCATATAAATTATAATAGTGCCTTAGATTTGCACTAGTTTCTTTTAAAAACGGTACTGGTTTGTCTGTAATTGTTGCGTTCTGAGGGAAATGGCAATCTGATATGTGCTCTTGCTTTTTTATTAATAGTTTTATATTTTGCTTTGTGCTGCGAATGACTCTACACTTTTTTATTTTAGTATTTATCATCTCTTTAATTATAGTCAACCAAAATCCAAGAATTACACCAATTGCTGTTCCAATTATTCCAATATATTCTTTGCTTTGTAGTGTTTCTGAAATTTTTATTATACAGATTGTAGCCATGTTTTACCTCCTAGAAGTGTTCATCCTAATATATTTTTAGCTAGTGGTATAACACAAAAAATAGGGGCTTGGCAATATAGCCTAAACCCTTTGTTTATTAGTGGCGCGCCTGGAGAGATTCGAACTCCCGACCTTTTGGTTCGTAGTATAAATTCGCCCACAGTCGCAAGTGAGTTTCAGCGTTTAAAACTCAACTCGTTCAATGCTTTTGAAAAAACATTCACCTATCGCTAACTTTCAGTTGCGTGCTTATTTAATTTTTGTTGCTTTTTCTTGTTTGATTTTCAGTATCAGGTTGTCTGCTTGTTACGTGTTCGTTAGCATTGCTTCTTTGTTCGCTAAAGTCGTTCGCATTTCTATACTCTTTCGTAGACTCTTGTTGTCCTTGTTGTCCTTGTTGTACTCGTTTTGTTTCTTTTTCAGTCATCTTTTCTCCTATCTATTACAAATAATTATTGTTGCCAATATTGTTATTGCAAATAAAATCACAATGAACTTAATTGGCGTTAGTTTTAGTGTTGCTTTTATCTTTTCTAATAGTACATCGTTACAGTTGTAAGCATACGCCTTATTTTGTACAATTCTTTTTAAATATTCAAATTTTTCCTTTAGTACATTCTTAAATATTGAGTTCTTACCGTCAGTTGTATAGTCAGATATAAAACTTAGTGCCATTAGCACTTGTATAAAAAATATAAAATGCACAACAATTAATAGTAAAAAGATAACTATAATATGTATGTTTTTCATTAGTGTGTAAGCGTTTTCATTATTACCAGTTAATAAAAAAACTATTAAAGCTCCAATGTAGCCCCAACTAAATATATACATTTGAAAATATAAACTTAGCTTTTGTAAAAAGTCTCTATGTTGCTCGTCAAAGTATTCTTCTCTTTTTTCGTAGTAATTTCTCAATTCGTTTAGTTTATATTCAGCATTTTTTTTATCTTTTGTTATTTCATTTAATATTTCAAATGGTGTTAAATAGCATTCATTATTATCATTTTCACCAAATATATCATGTTCTATATCTTTTTTTTCTTTGAATGTTATAAATTTTGTCTTTATTATAAATTCACTTGCAACTTTCTTTGAATGACAAAAGATTAAAATAACAACTATTGCAATAGTTGTATATACCCACAATATAAAACAATTACAGTTACACATCGTTCTCTCACCATACCTTTGCTTTATGTAATTAAACCATATTGCAAAAAGTTATGTCAATATAATCAATTTAAGCAAATAAGATTGCGGTTACTTTTCCCATAGCCAGTTGTTGTAAATCAAATGCAACATGACTATAAGGGTCTAATGTTATTAGTGTGTTTGTCTGCCTGCTTTTTGCTCTCATAAATTTCCAATTAGTGGTCTTGATAGTGGTAGCGCATAAAAAATAGGGTTTTGGCAATATAGCCTAAACCCTTTATTTATTAGTGGCGCGCCTGGAGAGATTCGAACTCCCGACCTTTTGGTTCGTAGCCAAACACTCTATCCAGCTGAGCTACAGGCGCTTATTTTATACAATCGTTTATTAATATATATAATATTATAATATAAATATTCTTTAGCAACCTAATTTCTGTTTTATGTGCCATTTAGTATTTTGTGCAAAAAAAATAGCCGCATTTGCAGCTAATACTTAATAATCTTGGGAGGAGATTTGGGGATTTGTTACATCTATAATAATTCACCTCAAAAAAAAAGTTTACTATTTTATTTAAAATATTAATAAAAATTTACAAAATATTGATTTTATTTTTGTTTAAACTATTTTATAGATTTTTTCTTTTGTTTTAAATAAAATACTATTGAGGAATAATATGTTAGCTATAATTTTTGAGAAGATTTTAATATTAGTATTTACCTACATCATAGTGTTTACTGTGTATTTTACCTTGATTGTATTTAAGAGTACGAAGCGCAGATCGCTTGATAACAAGCAAAAGTACATGACAAATTCATACAATAATAATATTGTTGTTGTTTTATATGCTCAAAATAATGAGCAAACTGTTGTGCCTCTCCTTGAACAATTGAATAAACAAGATTACCCAACTGCTAATTATCAGGTTCACATCGTTTTGGATAACTGCACTGATAATTCAGCAAACATGTTGGAGTTTGTTGGTGGAGCAAAAATTTGGAGATTATCAGAAGGCGCGCCAATAGGCAAAGATGAAGCAATCTCTTGGCTTTTGGAACGTTTAATTTCGTTTAAAAATGTAAATGCCTTTGTGTTTCTAAATGCAAATAGAACAATTGATAGAACTTTTTTATCAACAATAAACACTTCTTTATTCACTAATGATGTTGTTATTGGTGCTACGGATCTCATTGCAGAAAAAGAAGATTTAAGATTTAAAATACTTGACGCCATTACTAAATATAGAAACTATGTAATCAAGGTTGGACGTTCTGTCATGGGGCTTGCGACAAGAGTTGATTCAGATGTTGTTGCAATTAGGCAAGAAGTTTTGGAAAAAATAAAATGCGTTGACTTTAAGGATACTGAAAGTGAGCTTAAGTACACAGTATTGTTGGCAAAGAACAACTTTATTCCTACTTTTAATCCAAATATTAAAACTAGGGTTAAACTTGGTGATTTTGTTTTCAAAAAGCCTTCATTGTCATTTAAATTCTCTTTGTTTAGGCATTGTTTCGCTTTAATTTTTTCTTCAACTCCTAAATTTTCAGAATTTATATTTTCTATGTTTACGCCAAATGCTGTAGTTTTAGTTGGGTTATATTTAACATTTGCTGTATTTACAAATTCTTATTACTTTTTCTATGAATTTCCATTTGTATTAGCTGTCGGGGGATTGCTATTGGCTTCTTTCCTTTGGTCATTGGCTGTTGTTCGAATTTATGATGTAAATCCTTTGCATATTATCTACTATCCATTTTATGCTTTATATTTAAGGTTTTTTAAAAATTCAATTCCTGCTCGTCTAATAAGAAAGTGCTCCGGAGACAAACCAAGTTCTAATATCGACCAGGCAACAATAGATGTTGAAGTCACGGATGGAAAAAATACATTGCCATGTAAATTGGATCTTATTTCTGAAGACGGTCTGGTTAAGGTTATTTTTAGATTCAAAAAGAAAAGATATGTTACTGATTCGCATATTCGGATGTGTGATGCAATCAAAGATATTGCAAAAAAATTGAATGATCATGGCTTTAGAATAAAAATTTGCCAAACATGTGCTTTTTTCTCTGCCAAAATTGATGGAACAACAAATATGCTGAAAGGTTACTGTAATAGGCAACCGGAGGATTCTCAATTAATGGATCCTAAAGAAATGTTACTTTGGAACACATGTTTTTACTATCTTCCTGAAGATTTAAATAAAATTGTCGATATAAATAACTACAAGAGAAAATCTGAATAAATTAGCTTAATTTACTTTTGATTTTTCTTTATTATCTTATATATTAGGTATATATTGATATTTTTCCAAAAATATGGGTATATACAAATGTAGTAAGGCAATTTCATAAAATGTGAATAAATGTAACGATATATACACTTTATGAAATCAGTATATAAAAAATGTTTTTATATAGGTGTGGTAAAAAAGTAAAGGTTTAGAACAATGGGTTTAGCATCATCACAAGCAAGATTACTCTTAATAACTGCAAGAAAAAGTGACCTAGAGTACAGATCTCAAATGATTTCTCAGAGAAAGATAATGTTGGCTATGCAAACTGAAACTTTAGCTACAACATATTCTCAATCACTATCAAATAGAAAATTAACTCACACGTATTACGTTGATGGTAATGATAATAAAGCATACAAAGAAGATTTAAAATATGCTACTGTCATTGCGCAAAATGGGTTAGGTTCTGGCTCTTATTCAATAGTTGTAGATGCAGCTGGAAACCTTGTAGTTCCAACCGGCTCAAATGGTAGCCCTGAACTTCCTACCGGATTTACACTAGGGAGTGACGGAAAAACAGCTACTTCATCTATTACAGGCGAGTCATTTACTATAAATGTTTGTGATGATGTTAATAATATGCAAGCATTCCAAAGTGCATTGAGGGCTGGTACTTTGTATATTGCTCAAGTAAATGCAAATACATCCTCTTATGAAAACAAAACATTAACTTCTGTTGATAATGGATCAATTAATGATGAATTGGATACTTCTGATGATGCAAAAGCTGAAGCAAAATATGAAGCAGAATCCCTTGTTCTTTCAGTTCAGGATAAACAATTAGACCTTGAATTAAAACAAATTGAAACACAGCACAAAGCTCTTGAGACTGAATATGATTCTGTCAAAAAAGTAATTGATAAAAATATAGAAGTATCTTTTAAAATATTTGCACAAGGCTAGATAGAAATTTGAATAAATAACAGAAAAGTAGCATAATTGCTACTTTTTTGCTTTGTAAAGAATTATTTCATATACAGAAAAATTTTCTTATTTAGGGTAAACAAAACATAAAAATATGTTTTTATATATTTATATAACTATGAGGAATTTATGATACAAAATACACCAAATCCTTTGTATACTCAATATAAACCTTCGTCTCAAGGGGTTATTCCTTCTCAGGTGCCTGTAGATCTTAAAAATTCTATTTCTCAAAAGACAGAAGATAACCCAGCTGTAAAAGCAACTCAAGATTCAGCTCAGGATCCAAGGGTTTTGGCTGCATCCTTGGGAATTTGGGGTGCTATGCGACTTGGAATTAAGCCTTTAGATAAAGCTATGGCGGGTAATTATGAGACCTCATTGCTTGGCAAAATAGGTTCATTTGGTGATAAAATTTCTACAAAACTTAATCTTGATAGATTTAATGGTGCATCAAGCAAATTTTCTGAATTTGCAAAAAATAACAAGCTTTTAAAATATTTTACTTCTGATTATAAAACTACTTCTGTTAATAAAATGGCTTCTTTTATGGAAAAGGGGACCCTTGGTGAGCTAGCCTCAGACGCAGGGCAGGTAATTGATAACCATTTAAAACAATCTGTTGATAAGTTGGATATTTCCGAAATCAAGAAAGTCTTAGCGTCAAAATTTAGAGATTTTCCTGTTGATTCAATTACTGATTTGGATCAGCTGAAGGCTTTATGTAAACAGGCAAAGATAGATTATAAAGATATTATAATAAATAATGCAAAAGAAAATAATATTCAGATTTCTAAATTATTTGATATTAAAAAAATTGATGATTATATTAAAAATCCGTTAGATAATATTGATGACATTGTTTCTTCATTAAAAAAAGCAGGAGGCGATGATTTTATTGAGTTTGGCAGTAAAGTTGCACAGAGAAAAGTATACTATACTGGGTTGGCTAATAAGCTCACAGCAATAAGTAAAAAAGGTGCTAATTCTTCTTTAGGTAAAACATTATCTAAAGGTTACCTAAGAACAATGGAAGGACTAACAAATGGTATGGCTGGTGGTCCTTGGGCTATTCTGATCCAAGCTTTTTGTTTTGCTCAAGCAGCTAAGGCAGCAATAGATGCTCCTAAAGGAGAAAAATTAAGCACATTTACAGAGAATGTGTTCAATGATTTGGGGTATTATTTAGTTGGTACTTCAGCGTTAAATTTAACACATCGTTTCACCGGCAATAAGTATAGAGGACTTTCTCCAGAAAAACTTAAAGAGTATAAGTCATTCATAAAGTCAAATAATGAAAAAATTATTTCAGGTGTTATTACTGATAAAGCTGCTGTTAAAGAAATTAAAACACAAGCTAAACAGATGTTGAAAGAAGCTAAGCCTTCTCTATGGGAAAGACCATTAAGATTTGCCGGAAAAATTCTTGGATCCGGGCTAGATAAAATTGAGCCTGTTGTTAAGCAATCTAGTGGGAAAATATATAGCCCTGTTGTTAATTTCTTCAAAAAACTTCCAAGCAAGATGAAAGGTTTCCCGGGGGGAGCGCTAAGGTTTGGATTAGTTATGATGGTAATAACTCCAGCTTTAGTTAAACCTGTTGTTAAGCTGTCTCATCTTATTTTTGGAAGACCAACTAAGTCAGTTCTTGATAAAGATACAGAAAATAAGGACAAGCAAGTAGATGTCACCCCGGCTTCAGCTGCTGCAAATTCTTCGTCTAACTATCTTGATAACTTTACTAAAAAAGAAAATCCTACTAATCAACAGCAAAATGTTCAATCACAGCAGCCTGCAAGTCAAGCTAGTGCTGCAGCTCCAATGGTAGATAACAACGAAATTGCTGCAAAAAAAATAAAACCAGAAGAGTCTGCTAGTGCAAGTGATTCATCAAGAAAGTATGTGCCATCTTCGGAGCCAACAAAGTTTGATGATAAATTAGATACAAATTCTCAATCAAGTTATGATGCTTTGATGAAAAAAGCAAATGATATTGAACAAAAAATCTTAAAATCATCATAATTATTGATTATTCTATTTTAAATTGATAGAATTAGTAAATGTTTGTGCAGTATTTATCTTTATATTTAGAGTATTTAGAGATCGAAAGAGGGTTATCTCAAAATACTTTAGATGCTTATCGAAGAGATTTATCTTTTTTTATAGATTTTTGTATCCAGAATTCAGTTGAATCTTTCGAACAGATTAAGAGATCTCATATTAATCTTTATCTAAAAAGTCTTAGGGATAAAAACTATAATCCGACCAGTGTAACAAGAATTATTGCTTCAATTAGAGGATGGTTCAACTGGTTGAGTGCTAATGATGTTATTTTGCATAATCCGACGTTGAGTATAGAGCAGCCTAAGTTAACCAAAAAATTACCAAAAGTACTGACCACAGAAGAAATGAATTCAATTTTAAGTGAGCACTTATCTTTACTTGAAAAAGCTTTACTAGAGCTTTTGTATGCTGCTGGATTAAGG